>NZ_DJDM01000050.1:0-9144 GCF_002431085.1 Empedobacter sp. UBA5924 | reverse complement strand
AAATATTAATAATCTAAAAACTCAAATTATTTAATATGCACAACGGGTTAACTATAATAAATTATTTTACACTAAAAGTCCAGAGAGTAAAAATCGTTATGAATTTCAAAATGAATATAAAATATCTAAAAAATTGAAAGATAATTGGTATTTATTGGAACGAATTGAGTAATACAATTTCAAAATTTATTGCTTAAACTGTATCTTTGCATCGATTTTAAAGAAGCAAATGTCCAATTATTTTCAATATTTTAAACATCCAATTACTACGTACGAACTTCCCAAAAAGTTTGATTATCCATTTTATTATGAACCTACTGAAATTGCGAAGCAAGCATGTAGAGAGCTACAAGAATACTTGGAAAATCAAACCGATTTTGAACATAATTTTGGTTTAGAAAATGACCAATCTTCCACTCCAATTGGTAAAATGTTTGGTGTTTTAGTTGTTCGAAATCAAAAGAATGAAGTAGGATATTTAGCGGCAGTTTCAGGTAAATTGGCTAATACTAATCAACACAAATTTTTTGTTCCACCTATTTTTGATATGTTGAATAAAAATGGTTTTTTCTTAGAACAAGAAGAACGTTTGAATGAAATCAATCGTATTTTAGAATCATTAGAAAATGATCAAAACTATCTACAACTTAAAGAAGATTTTATTCAATTTGAAATCAATTCTAAGTTAAAAATTGAAGAAGGAAAACAACTTTTAAAATCAAATAAAAAAGACCGAAAATATCAACGAGAAACAATTTCTCCAACTTTATCTCAAGATGAAATTCAATTTTTTGAAGAAGATTTAGTCAAACAAAGTTTACGTGATAAATATGAATTTAGAATTCTAAATGAAAAACTTGATTCTGAAAAACAGATTTTATTAAGCAAAATAAATGTTTTTAAGAATGAAATCAATTCATTAAAAGAAGAACGAAAAATAAAATCTAATTTACTTCAAAATCAATTGTTTAATCAATATCAATTCTTGAATAAGTTTAAGCAAGAAAAAGGATTATTAGAAATTTTTTCAACAACTGTATTTCAACAACCTCCTGCTGCTGCTGGTGAATGTGCTGCACCCAAATTATTGCAATATGCGTTTCAAAATGATTTAGAACCAATTTGTATGGCTGAGTTTTGGTGGGGAGATTCGCCAAAATCTGAGGTTAGAAAACATGGTCAATTTTATCCAGCTTGTACAGGAAAATGTGAGCCTATTTTAGGACATATGTTGCAAGGAATTGAACTGAATGAAAACTTATTGTTGAAGCAAAATTCAACTGTTGAAGAGTTAGAAATTTTATATCAAGATAATGATTTGGTTGTCATCAATAAACCAGAAGAGTTTCTTTCTGTTCCTGGAATTGAGATTAAAGATTCGGTTTATCTTAGAATTAAACATCAATTTCCATTGGCAACAGGTCCAATTATTGTTCATCGTTTGGATATGTCAACTTCTGGAATTCTTGTTTTGGCGTTAAATAAAGAAAGTCATAAACTTCTTCAACAACAATTCATTAAACGTAAAGTTCAGAAACGCTACATTGCACTTTTAGATGGAAATATTGAGCGCGATAATGGTTTTATAGATTTACCTTTACGTGTGGATTTGGACGATAGACCGAGACAAATGGTTTGTTATGAACATGGAAAAACGGCGCAGACAAAGTATGAAGTCATTGCAAGAAAAGACAATAAAACGCTTGTCTATTTTTATCCAATTACCGGTCGTACACATCAGTTGCGCATGCATGCTTCGCATCGTTTGGGACTAAATGCACCAATTATTGGTGATGATTTATATGGTACGAAAACAAATCGTTTGCATTTACATGCCGAATCCTTAGAATTTACGCATCCGAAGACGAAAGAATTGATGAAATTTCAAGTAGATCCAAATTTTAATCTCTAATTTTGCGAAAGAATACAAAGAATGGAAAATAAAGATTTGACAATACGAGAAGTAATTTATCGCGATATGGATACGTTGATTATGGCAAAATTGAAAAACGGATCTAATATTTCGATAGATGATTTGATCGATATTTCTTCTTATTTAGCTGCAAGTTTGTTCCGTGAACGTTGGAAACAAAAAGGTGAGTTGAGCGAAGAAGAAGTGAATATCGTTTTAGGAAATTTAGGTGATTTTTGCAATGAACATTTTGGTGAATATTTTACGCAACAAGATTTTGATAAAATTGTAAAAATCTCCCAATTATTGTTACAAAAACCTACGTTTGATAACGATTCGAAAGAATTTTTTGATGAAATATTGAAAAAATAAAGAAAAAAATTAAGCATAAAAAAACCACTTTATTTGAAGTGGTTTTTTATTATATCTCGAATTGATTAATCAATCACTTTACAAATTAAATCGAATTCGTACGCTTCAATAATCTCTACATTTACAAAATCACCAACTGGTAAATAGGTATCAATTGCAGAAATCAAAACTTCGTTATCAACGTCTGGCGAATCATATTCTGTACGTCCAATAAAGTTATCACCTTCCTTACGATCAATCATTACTCTAAATTGTTTTCCAATTTTTTCTTGATTCAAATCATACGAAATTTGAGATTGAATTTCCATAATTTCTTCAACACGTTGTTGTTTTACTTCCTCTGGTACATCATCTTCTAAATTATAGGCATGCGTATTTTCTTCGTGAGAATAAGTAAAACATCCCAAACGATCAAATTTTTGCTCTTGTACCCAAGCTTTCATTTCCTGAAAATCTTCTTCTGTTTCGCCTGGATATCCACAAATCAATGTTGTACGAATCGCCATATCAGGAACTTTTGTACGCATTGCGTCTAACAAAGCATTCGTTTTTTCGTGTGTTGTACCACGACGCATTGATTTTAATAATTTTGTTGAAATATGTTGTAACGGAATATCAATATAATTACAAACTTTAGGTTCTTCACGAATTACATCCAAAACATCTTCTGGAAAACCTGCTGGAAATGCATAATGTAAACGAATCCATTCGATACCTTCAATCTTAACTAATTCTTTTAATAATGATGCTAATTCACGTTTTTTATAGATATCTAAACCATAATACGTTAAATCTTGTGCAATCAAAATTAACTCTTTTGTTCCATTTTTTGCCAATTTAGTAGCTTCTGTAACTAAATCTTCGATTGGACGAGAAACATTTCCTCCACGCATCAAAGGAATTGCACAGAAAGAACAAGGACGATCACAACCTTCAGCAATTTTAAGATATGCATAATGACGAGGAGTTGTTGTTAAACGTTCTCCAACCAATTCGTGCTTATAATCTGCACCCAATGCTTTTAATAAAAGTGGTAATTCTCGCGTACCAAAATATTGGTCAACATTTGGAATTTGCTCAATTAAATCTGGTTTGTATCGCTCTGACAAACATCCTGTCACGAAAACTTTTTCCACCAAACCATCTTCCTTACGTTGCACGTAATCTAAAATTGTATCAACACTTTCCTCCTTTGCATTATCAATGAAACCACAAGTATTAATCACCACAATTTCCCCAGATTGCTCATGTACAACCTCTTTCCCATTGGCTTTCAGCTGTCCCATTAACACCTCAGAATCGTATACATTTTTAGAACATCCTAACGTAATTACATTAATTTTCTTTTTTCCAGTCGATTTTGTACGCATTACTCTAATTTAAGTCTGCAAAATTACGAAATATTTGAGAGAACTGACCGAAAAGATTGAATGGAACAAGTATAAATAGCTAAAATAAAAATTTTTAAACCTAAATAACTTTAAAGAGAATAGATTTCTAAACAACTAACTATTTTAGAAAATTAATCAATTATTACGATATTCTACTTGAAATCTATTTAATAAATATATTTTAACGAATTGATTAACAAAATATAACAAGTCATTTATAGTTTAATTTCAACAATAAATGTTAAATTTGAGCTAATTAGTATTTTAAGTTAGATGTCAAAGCAATGCTTTGAAATTAAGAAGGTCAAGATTTCTCTTGACCTTTATTTTTTATATTTAATCGATATGATAATGACTCGGAAAAGCCTTTTTAGGATTCTGTTTGAGAATATTCAACCTGAATTGACTTTCTAAAAATCCATAACCATAATTGAAAAATTGAATTAAAGTTGTTTGAATCGATAATAAACCAACTACCGCAGATTTAAAACGAATAGTTGAGAAAATAAAAATCAAAAACATGTAAATTAACCACAAAACAAATGGGGTTTGAAGAATAAATCGATGTTTTGGAAGAATAAAACTCAACAATAAAAATAAAAATGCAACTAAAGTTCCGACAAAAAATAAGCTTGGAAACCAAAAAGTTGGTTTGATATAATTTGGATGACGTTGATTAAGAATTGGGCGTGCAACTCCAAATTGATAAACTTGTTTCGCAAATTTCTTTAACGAAGTTCTACGTTTATGTATCACTTTCGAATCTTGAAATAATCGCGTTTCAAAATCATTTTCCCACAAACGCATTGATAAATCTGGATCTTCTCCAACACGTAAATCAGCAAATCCACCCGTTTTTTTGTACGCTTTTCGAGAAATTCCCATATTAAAACTACGTGGCTGAAATTTACCAATTTGCTTTTTTCCTCCACGTATTCCTCCTGTTGTTAAGAAAGAAGTCATCGAAAAAGTAATTGCTTTTTGCAAATCTGTAAACGAGTCATCTGCATCATCTGGTCCGCCAAAAGCGTCAACAAAATTAGTTGTCAATTCTTTTTTAACCGATTCAATATAAGTCGAAGGAATAATCGTGTCAGAATCTAAGAAAATGAAATAATTTCCATTCGCTTTTTCCATTCCATAATTTCTCGATTTTCCTGGACCTGAATTTGTTTTGTAATAATAATGAAGATCTAATTGAGTTTCAAATTTAGCACAAACTGTAACCAATTTATTTTGAGAACCATCATCTACAATAATAATTTCGAATAACTTATCCGTTTGTTTCACTAAACTTGACAATAATTCTGTCAATTCATCTTGACGTTCGTAAACGGCAATAATTATCGAAAGTTGCAAATCTTCTTTTCCCAAAATATATTATTGATTGAATGATTCTTTCAACTCTAATGTCACTTTCTGAATTTCATCTAAACTCTTAAAATGATTCAATTTGAAAGTTGATTTTGATTGATTCAATTCATGAACAATTGCCAAAATAGTATCCAATGGACTTTGCTCCTCTCCTTTCGAAGTTTCGTCAAAATTAATTCCAACCAAAGAAACTTCTTCAATCATTCCGAACAACCATTCTTCTAAAAAAGTATTCAAATCTATCGAATCAATTTTATGATTTGCCCATTGATTTTGTTTCGCTTTTTCAGCTAAATCTGTATTCGACCAAAAACAAATAACCTCTAAATTAGAGCTATCTTCATACTCAAATTCCTCTGAATACGAAACAGCAAAACCTTCTTCCGAAGTTAAAAGATATACTTTTTGATCTTGACAAATTTCTTTTATAAATTGACTCACTTCTCTTAATTTTGATTTTTAGCTTTTTTACTTCCTTCGTACATTTCGTATTGTAAAAAGTCGCATTCTAACTTACCATTGAACACTTTTACTTTCTTCGAAGGACGTAAACCGACATATTTTTTGGCTTGTAAATCTGATGTGATAAACCACGCCAATGTATTTGGATAACTCGATTTTAACGTGTCACCAATTTGTTTGTAAAATTCTTGGTTATTATTTTCGATACGCTCATCATAAGGCGGATTGAACACCAATAAAACTGGGAACAATTCCTTTTTAGATGTAAAGAAATCTTGATTTCTAACTTCAATAAAATCCTCTAAATCAGCAGATTTTATATTCATCTGCGCAATTTTTACCATCATTGGAGAAATTTCGTATCCAACAATTTTATATTCAGATTCTTTGATTCGATTTAAGCGCGTATTACGAATTTGTGTAAACAATGTTTCATCATAATCTGGCCAATTCTGAAAAGCAAAATGCTTACGATGAATTTGTGGCGGAATATTATTCGCAATCATCGCCGCTTCAATCAACATTGTTCCCGAACCACACATTGGATCAAGGTAATTTCCTTTTCCATCATAACCCGCTTGCAACAACAAACCTGCTGCTAAAACCTCGTTAATTGGAGCTGGACCAGTTTCTTCACGATAACCACGTTTGTGCAACGATTCTCCAGAAGAATCTAACGACAACGTAATTTTATCGTGCGAAATATGTAAGTTAAAACGTACATCTGGAAAATCTTTATCAATGCTTGGACGACGACCATTTTTTTCTTTGAATCGATCTACAATAGCATCTTTCACTTTTAAAGCAGCATAATGCGAATGCGTAAAATAATCTGAATGAACAGTTGGATCAATCATAAAAGTTTGATCGACATTTAGATAATTTTCCCAATGGAATTTTTTGAATTTCTCATACAATTGATGATCATTTTTCGCAGAAAACGAAAGAATTGGCTTCTGTATACGAAGTGCAGTACGCAAGCTGTAATTTGCTTTGTACATGAAACCTAAATCGCCATTAAATTCAACCATTCGGTTTTGGATTTTAACATCTGCCGCACCCAACGCTTTTAATTCTTGCGCTAATATTTCTTCGAAACCAAAAAAGGTTTTCGCAATCATTCTGAAATTTTCCAAGGAAATAAAATTTTTACAAAAGTACGGGAAATAAAGGAAATTGAGAAAGGAATAATTGTTTTTCGATATTCTAAACTAATTTATATCTTAACAAAAAATATTTCATGGATCAAGAAACTAAATATGAAAAAATATTGGTTCGATATTATAGTAAGGTTTTAGAAGAAGAAATAGTTGAAACACTTTGGACAGAAACCATAGACAAAGAAAAAGGATTATATAAAATTGAAAATATTCCGTTCTATGGTCCATGTTTTTCAAGTGACGATATAGTATTTGCTGAATATGATAACGATGAAGAATGTTTGACTTTTAGAAAAGTAATTGAATTTTCTGGAAATTCGACAGTTCAAGTTATAATAATGAATGATGAAATTAATAGAGATGATATTAGAAATATTTTCAAGAATTTGAATTGTGAAAGTGAAGCGCTGAATGAAAAATACTTTGTTCTAGAAATTCCTTTAAAAATAAATTATAAATCTGTTTTTGATAAATTAATCGAATTACAAGAAAATGAATTTATTGCTTTTGCAGAACCTGTTTTATCAGAAAAACATCGTGATGAAACCAGATAATAATCTTAATAATATTTCTTAATTTCTATATTTTCCTTCATCGACATTCTTCGTACCTTTCGGCTATTAAAGTTTAATTTTTTAGAATTCGATATAAAATGGAAAAAATCACAGATCGTCTTTCAGCTTTGAGAGAGGTTATGAAACAAAATGGAGTTAGCGCAACAATTATTCCTGGAACAGATCCGCACGGAAGCGAATATTTACCAAATCGTTGGAAAGAGCGTACATGGATTTCAGGTTTCAATGGATCGGCTGGAACTGCAGTTGTAACATTAGAAAAAGCGGCTGTTTGGACGGATTCGAGATATTTTATTCAGGCAGAAGATCAATTAAAAGACACGACTTTTGAGTTGATGAAAATGAGAATGCCAGAAACTCCTTCTATCAACGAATGGATTATTTCTCAATTAAAAGAAGGAGAAGTTGTTGGTCTTAATCCGCAAATGTTTGCGCACAATGCTTTTGCAGAAAATTATAACGAGTTTTCATTCAATCAACTTTCAGTTAAAAATATTGATTTAATTGATTTAGCTTGGCAAGATCGTCCTGCTTTACCAGAGAATCCATTCTATATTTATGATGTAAAATTTGCTGGAAAATCTGCTTCAGAAAAAATTTCGGAAGTGCGCAATGAGATGAAAAAAGCAAATACCAATGTATATATCATGAATTCGTTGGATGAAATTGCGTGGTTATTTAATATTCGTGGAAATGATGTTAACTATAATCCATTGACAATTTCATATGCCGCTGTGGATACAGAAAATGCGTATTTATTTATAGATGAAGCAAAAGTAACTCCAGAAACAAAAACTGCTTTAGCAAATGAAGGAATTACAATTCAACCTTATTTAGCGGTTTACGATTATTTAAAGAAACAAAACGAAAAATCGCATGTATTGGTAGATGGAAATCGAGTTAATCAATCGTTATACGAAGCAATTTCTACTTCTTCAACTATTAATTTAATTGCTTCTCCAGTAACAAATCTAAAATCTGTTAAAAACGAAATCGAACAAGAAGGCTTCAGAAATGCAATGGTAAAAGATGGTGTTGCATTGACGAAATTTTTCATGTGGTTAGAAGAAAATATCGAAAATAACATTAATGAAGTTACAGTTGATGAGCAATTGAAATTTTTCCGTTTACAACAGGAAAATTGTAAAGGTGTAAGTTTCGGAACAATCTGTGGATACGCTGATCACGGTGCAATGAACCACTACTCTGCTTCACCTGAAACTGCTTATACATTAGGACGAAAAGAAATGTTGCTAATTGATTCTGGAGCTCAGTTTTTGGAAGGAACAACAGACATTACGCGTACATTGATGTTAGGAGAACCAACGACACAACAAAAAACAGATTATACCTTAGTTCTTAAAGGAAATATTGGTTTATCGCAAGCTATTTTTCCTATTAATTCTCGTGGTTCTTTGTTAGATGTTTTGTCGCGTAAAGCGCTTTGGGAAAACGGTTTCAATTACGGACACGGAACTGGACACGGTGTTGGTCATTTCTTATGTGTGCACGAAGGGCCGCAAAGTATTCGTTTAGAAGAAAATTTAACGCCACTTAAAGCTGGAATGGTACTTTCTAACGAGCCAGGTTTGTATCGCGATGGTGAATACGGAATTAGAATAGAGAATTTAATGATTGTTCAACCAGCGATGTCAACTCAATTTGGTGATTTCTTGAAGTTTGAGATTATTACAGTTTTCCCAATTGAGAAAAATTTGATTGATGTTAATTTAATGACAAACGAAGAAATTGCATGGTTGAATAATTATCATCAATTTGTTTTCGAGAAAATTTCTCCATTCTTAGATGAGAAAGAAACAACTTGGTTAAAAGAAAAATGTGAGGCTATTTCTAAGTAAATTTAATTTCAACAAAAAGTCATTCTGATTTCTATGACA
>NZ_DJDM01000045.1:0-30764 GCF_002431085.1 Empedobacter sp. UBA5924 | reverse complement strand
TACTGGAGGTTTAGTTCAACATTGTTTTTTCACGAAACTGATCTAGCTTTTGTTTCGTAAAAAATCAACTATATCCGCATTTCGTAAAATTAGAAGCAAATATAATTATTTTTTTGTAAATAAGATACTTATAAAAACAAAATTCATGTATCACGAAGTAATTTGATGTAGAATGTAATAATGAATGTATGGATAGCGAAACAAAGTATTCTTGCATCATTTTATTTTTACAATTTCAATTTCCTCCCACTTTTGTTCGTGTTTTCTTCGACCGTTCTTCGACGAGAATGCCGTTTTTCCGAAGATTCGTCGAACAATGGTCGAACAATGGTCGAACAAGACCAAAATTGACCAAAAATTCAACTTCTCTCTAGCTCTTATAAATAGGAGGTTAGCGAGGTTTTTATTTTGTTATATTACTATTATTGTGTAAAAAGCAACTGGACAAAAGTGGACAAATGCGGGCAGAGCAGGGCAAATGCGGGCACAAAATTGTGTTTTTGTAAATGGTGTTGTTTCTGTTGCTAACTTTATGAATATTAACAATAAAAACTTGCAATTATGGCAGAAATTAAAAAAGGAATCCTTGGTGGATTCTCAGGAAAAGTAGGAACTGTAGTAGGCGTTAATTGGCGCGGCAAAGACATTATCCGTAGTTTGCCAAAAAAATCTAAAAGCCAACCTACTGATTTGCAATTGATGCAACAAATCAAATTTAAGAAAATTATTGGTTTTTTGCAACCAATTCGTCTTATTCTTAATTTATATTTTGGGAATAGAGTCGGGCTAAAATCGCGCTACAACATCGCGACTTCTTATATGCTGAACAATGCATTGGAAATGGAGAATGGTTTACCTGTTATTGTATTAGAGCGTGTATTGGTGTCGAAAGGCGATTTGGTTGGCTTTTTACAACCTACGATAGAGACGGCAGGTGGGGATAGTTTCCAAATGAATTGGGAAGATAATTCTGGGCAAGGCAATGCGCAACCTTCGGATTTTGTGAATCTTGTTTGTTATTGCGAGGAACTAAATTCGTTCGAAGTGTTTCAGAATGTTGTAACTCGTGATTCTATGATTATAGATGTTACTTTACCAACGTATTACAATGGCAAAAAAGTGAATTTTTGGGCGTTTCTGAATAGTGAAACAAAGGCTATGGCGAGTACCAGTATTTATCTTGGCGAGTATATGGTTGTGTAAAGGTAGTAGTGAGGTAGTAGTAAAATGAAGTTCGTTGATTGGAGTGATTTTTCGGTACAATACTTTGTTTAACGGCGTAGAAGAGTGAAGAAGAATCGTATCGAAAATAGAATTTTATAGATGTTGTTCAAATTTATTTTGACCACATAGAAACATAGTTTTAGTTGTGATGGCTTGTAAAAATTAGTTGAAAATACGAATAGGTAGACTACTAATTGGAAAGCAAAATCATTTGGTTCTATGTTTCTATGTGGTATTTTTTTTGCAAAGTGAATATGTGTTTTTTTTTCAACTTTATGTTTGGTGTAAAATTCTGGGAGAACCTTGCTTGTATTTATGGTTTTAATCCTAAAACTGTTCAACGATACATTGGTTTATTGTCGAACATAATCGATTTGAGTACTCTACAAAAAGTAGGGTGATAGCTAGATTTCGTGTAAAGGAATATTGTTTGTTTGTTAAATATTTGGTTATTAAGTATTTATTTTATAAATTAGTACATCTTAACATCAACTAAATATATGAAAAATGATTTATTTTTACAAAACGATGGAGAGGCATTAAAGGATATGAAGCTCCTGCTGATAGAATTCCAAAAAACTTTTCTACTATTAGAAGAAAATCAGAAATTCTATGATAACGCAGACCTAAAAAGTTTGCTTAACGTGAGTGACAAAACGTTGTATAGGATGAGGAAAACGAATAAGATTCCTTATATAAAATTTGGAAATAAATTTTATTATCCAAAACAGTTCTTTAACCAAATGGCTCTTTGATAAGAGCTTTTTTTATGAGGTGTTGTGAGTGGTTGAGATTTTGTATATTGGAATGTTGTTGAATGAAATATAGAAATGACAACTTTTTTGTAAAACAGGTTTTGTTTATTCTTGTAAAGAAATATTGTTAAGTTTAATTTTGTAAAATGACCCTGACTGATAGTATTGGAAAAATTATAACCGAAATAAAATATTGTTATAACCCAGAAAATAAATATGTATTACAGGAGTTTGAGTCTTTTATAAAAATTGATAATGATAAACTAATTCAAATTCCTTACTTTCCAACAGAAGAATGGAATGAAAGTGAAACTTTAAAAAAGTTTGAATTAGCAAGGAAAGTTGAATCTAAACCAATAGAATTAATTTTAAATTTAAAAATCATTAATTAGCATTTTAAATATTTCGAAAATGAACTTGATGAAATGGAGAAAGCAATAATTGAGCTTGAAAATGGACTATATATTACTGAGAAAATGGACCATTTGGATTAACTGATGTTGATTTGCATAGTATGCATACAATAGAATTTCTAAAATTAAAGGAAAATATTGAATCAGAATTTGAAATAAAACCTTTAATAATTCAATAATAATATCACTATAGCTAATATTTACTAATAAAAGCTGTTATATTTTTTAAATAGAAAAAAATATAATAATACTCAAAAAGCTTCTAAATCTTTAGTGATTTAGAAGCTTTTATTGGTTTTATAGCATTGGTATTCAGGATTGAAGTGATAGTGATTTTAACCTCTAAAATGTCCTACCCATTCTTTGAATTTACCAAATTGTTCTAATAGAAAAGATTCTTTTTCCTCTTCCTCTTGTGGAGAATCTGATCCAATAGGTAGAATATGTTCAAAATAAGTTCCTTTTAAAACTTTATTCAATAAACCTTCACCCATAAATGGTTTATCATCGTTCAACGTTTTAGTTGCTTTTAATAAATGACGAATGTCGTATTGTAATGGATTAATGTCTGGAACTTGCTTATTTAAATTAAGTAATTCATAAACTGCAATACGTGCGGTACGAACAGAACTTTCCATTGTGAAAACTACATCGTTATTGGTTTCTACAAATTGACCTACTAAACCTAGATTCTTACAATCATCTGGAACTACTTGTGGGCGGTCTCCTTTTGCTCTAGGCATAAACATAGATGTGATGTAAGGCATATAAGCAGAACGAGTGATTGTATTCTCAATAACGTCATCTATTTGGTCTTCAATTCCTAAATGATAACATAATTCTGTTAGGATTTCGTTTCCTGTACAAGTAGGCATTGTTTTCTTGATGTAGTTTCCTTCTTTATCCATAAATAATGCATAAACCCAAAGAACTAAAATATCATCTGGTTGTGTAGGAAAATGTGGTTGACGATTACAAGTAAAACTCATTAACCAATTAGAATCTGTAATGGTAATAATTCCACCTGTAACAGTTTGACCTGAATATGGATCATTAACAGAATATTCTTTTAGTTTTTCTACTAATGCAGAAGGTTTACAAGTTAAAGTAACAGATTCCCATGAAGATTTTTCAATATTCCCACAAAATTTTTCTGGACGACCAAAAACAGGAGATTTAGCAGAAAGGTTTTTCCATAGTTTCCACCCTGCACTTTGACCACTAGTATTATTATCTATCGCTAAAACTGGTGCCGTTGTATTATCTCCATACGCAGTATCTTCAGTCATAGAACCAGTAGTTACAATAACATAATCATTTGGTGTAACAGGAATAATTACATCTTGTCCATCTTGTTCTGTTATAATTCCTTTGACTACTTTTCCTTCTGTATTAATTAATAAATCTAAATCTTTAACCAGTGTATTTAACTGAATTTTTACTCCTTTTTCTTTTAACCATTTACCTAATGGCGTAACAAAAGTGTCGTATTGATTGTATTTAGGGAACACCAATGAAGAAAGATCATTTAAACCATCAATCGCATGTAAAAAGCGATGCATATATAATTTGAATTCTAGTAAACTATGCCAATTCTCAAAGGCAAACATTGTACGCCAAAATGTCCAGAAATTACTTTCTAAGAATGATTGATTAAAATAATCTTCAATCGTTATATCATCCAACTCTTCTTTTTTCTTTAACAAAAGTTTGATAATAGCTAATTGATCTTTCTTATTTAAACCAAATTTACTAAAGTCTTTTACTTTCCCTTTTTCATGAATTAAACGTGCAATAGAATAATTAGAATCATTATCATTTACTAATCTATATTCGTCTAAAACACTATAAGGTTCTGGTAACTCTAATGCAGGAATGTCTTGGAAGATATCCCATAAATTCTCGTAGGTACAATCCATTTCTCGACCTCCTCGAATTATGTAACCATCTTTTGCATTTCCAGCTCCATCTAACGAACCTCCTTCGACCTGAAGTTGTTCTATAAATATGATGTTCTCTGGAGTGAAATGTCCGTCTCTAATAAAATAATAAGCAGTAGCTAAACCTGCAATACCACTTCCCACAATATATACCTTACTGTCCTTATAAGATTTTGTAGGAATTCCTTTATTACGTTGGTAATTTCCTATCTGATCAGAGAAAGGATAAGATTTTTCTGGAGTGTTTCTTGGTGTTTCTTTACTCGCATCTGGTTGATGATCAATATTTCCGTAGATAGTAGAATGATTTAAAACGTTGTCAAATTTTGAAGTAACTTTATCCATAATTATTTTTTTTAAGATTCTAGAATAAAATTACGCTTTATTATTTTTCTAAAGTATCCCGAAATTCGTCATTTGTATCCCAAATTTCTTTTTTTATATATGTTGTTGTTTTCTATATTGTTGAGGAGAAATTGAAGTGTATTTTTTAAAAAACCGACCAAAAGATGAAGAAGAGTTGAAACCTAGATCTAATGCTATTTGGACAATTGTTTTCTCTGAATAACCAAGCAAAACATACGCTTCTTTTAATAAATATTCGTCAATAATAACATGTGGAGTTTTCTTAGTTGCTTTTTTTACAAGGTGAATCAAATATTTATTTGTAATAAATAATTGATCTGCATAAAACTGTACGTCTTTGTGAGCGATAACATTTTCTTGTACAAGTTGTGTGAACTTACAAAATAGAGTGCTGATTTCGCGAGAATGATTTTTATTTTCTTTTGAATATTGTTCAGCAATTATAGAGGCAGATTCAAGTAGTAAAGTGAAAATAATCGATCGAATAATATCTTCTAAGAACAAAACATTTCTTTCTCGTTGCTCTTGAAGATAATTAATTAGCATAAAAAGATGATTCGCTTCTTTTTTATTTGCCTTACAAACTGTAAAGTTTTGATGTGTAAACAAATTAAGTTTATCAATAAAGAAAGGATTAGAAATGTTTTTAAGGAGAAAATTTTTCTCAAAAAATAACAATTTCATTCTGAAATTAGAGCTAGTATCTAGAATTTTTAAAACAGTAGAAGGAGCAGAAATTAAGAATTCATTTTGAGTAATACAATATTTCTGAGAATCTATCTCAACTTCTATTGAGCCAGATAAACAAATACAAAAAGCATAAAAGTCGATTCGAAATGATCTTTCAGGAAAAGCAAAAATTGGATTTCCTGATGAGATATAATATAGTTTATTACAATTTACGCCATAAAAAGACAAGGTCTCTTTTAGGTTTTCATAGTTTTTCATGCTTGAAAATAATAGTTGGTTAGATCGTTTTTTTAGGGTAGTAGAATTGATATAGCAAAAATAAGAATTGTTTAGTAAGTAATTAAATACAATAAGGTATTTTAACTGTATTCTAATGTAAAAGTTATTTTCATATCAACTAAGTAGTTCTTAAATAAGAAATTTCATGAATATAATCAATGAAATATCGGCTAACAATGTTGAATGATGTAGTGATTTTTTGTAACAAGTAATACTTTTGGATTGTGTAGTTTGTTTCGGTTAAGATAAATTACCTTTGCAAAAAATCCGTTATGTTTTCTGCCATTAATAAAAAATTAAATTTAGATCCCGTTTATAATCTCCATTTTATTTTAATGTGTTTGAGTTCGTTGTTGTTTTCAGCGAGTTTTAATATGATGATTCCCGAGCTACCTGCTTATTTAAGTAGCATGGGTGGAGCAGAATATAAAGGATTTATTATTGCATTATTTACACTAACAGCGGGGATTTCGAGACCTTTTAGTGGAAAATTAACCGATAAAGTGGGGCGGGTACCTATTATGGCAGTCGGTTCTATAGTCTGTTTTGTGTGCGGAATTTTATATCCTGTTTTAACAACCGTTTCAGGTTTTTTATTTTTGAGATTGGTACACGGCTTTTCGACAGGTTTCAAACCCACTGCAACAGCAGCTTATATTGCAGATATTATTCCGCGCGAACGTTGGGGCGAAGCATTGGGCTTGCACGGAATTTGTTTCAGTATCGGAATGGCAATTGGACCTGCATTGGGAAGTACAATTACATTATATACATCGATTAATGTGATGTTTTTTACGTCTTCGTTTTTTGCATTATTATCGATATTGATTTTATTCAATATGAAAGAGACCTTGCAAAATAAACAAAAATTTTCGTTCGGATTATTAAAGATTTCGAAGCAAGATGTTTTTGCAAAAGAAGCTTTGCCAGCGGCATTGATTACGTTTCTTTCGTATGTTGCTTATGGTTCTATATTGACATTAATTCCAGATTGGACCGAACATTTAGGTTTTCAAAATAAAGGGGTTTTCTTTATGGTATTTACAATATCATCTATGATGGTTCGTTTCTTTGCAGGTAAGATATCTGACCAAAAAGGGCGTGTGTTGGTGATAAAATTAGGCTTAGTTTTATTGATTATTGCATTGGTACTTTTGGCTTCTATTGATGCAAAAATAGGGTTGATTTTAGGGGGGTTGATGTATGGAATTTCAACCGGAATTCTTTCACCTGCACTAAATGCTTGGACAATAGATTTTAGTAAACCTGATGAACGTGGAAAGGCGATGGCAACAATGTATATTGCGATGGAAGCGGGGATAGGACTTGGAGCATTGTGTGCGGGTTGGTATTTTCAGGATTATTTGGATCGCATTCCGATGGTGATTTATGTTTCGGCATTTATCTGTCTTTTGGGAACCATTTACATGCTGAGATTTAAGAATAAGCCTCAAACAATTTAATTGAAAGAAATGAAAGCAGAATTATATCAATTTATAGCACAACAAATCGAAGATAAAATAACGTATTTGAATGGTTTGATTGACGATTTACGTGCTTCAAACAACGATACTAAAAGTAGTATGGGTGATAAGTATGAAACGTCGCGCGAAATGATGCAACAGGAAATTACTCGAATTCAAAATCAATTGAATGAAGTTTTAATTCAGCAAGACGTGTTTTCTAAAATAAAAATTATGGAGAACAAAACCATTGGTTTAGGTAGTTATGTTGAAACTACGATGGGAAATTTCTGTATGGCGTGTAGTTTTGGGGAAATTATTTTCGAGAATAAAAAGATATTTGTCCTATCAACTCAAACTCCTTTGGCTAGAATCTTGGTTGGAAAATCGGAACAAGATACTTTTGAAATGAATGGAAAAGTTTTTGTAATTAGTAAAATTAATTAAGATAAAAAAGGACGTAGTTGCGGTACGTCCTTTTTAATTGAAAAGTATGTATTAGAATTGTGCGGCTTCCGTACTTTCAGCCATAGCTGTAGTAGATGAAATGCCTTGTTGCACTGTGTTTTGTACGTAATCGAAATATTGTGTTCCTACAAAAGATTGGTGTTTTACAGCTGCAAAACCTTCTTCTTGTAACGCAAACTCTCTTTCTTGTAATGCCGAGTATCCCGCCATTCCTTTGGCTTTGTAAGCTCTCGATAACTCGAACATAGAGGTATTCATCGCATGGAAACCTGCTAAAGTGATGAATTGGAATTTGTACCCCATTTCAGCTAAATCTTCGCGAAATGTTTCCATTTGAGCTTCTGTTAAATGTTTTGCCCAATTAAATGAAGGCGAACAATTATAAGCTAACATCTGATTTGGATATTTTTCTCGAATCGCTTGTGCAAATTCTCTTGCCATTCCAAGATCTGGATTAGATGTTTCCATCCAAATTAAATCAGCATAAGGCGCATAGCTTAAACCTCGATTAATTCCTTGTTCCAAGCCATTTCTCACGTTGTAAAAACCTTCAGAAGTTCTACTTCCTTGTATAATAAAAGGTTGATCTCTTTCATCGATATCCGAAGTAATCAAATTCGCAGCTTCTGCATCAGTTCTGGCAATCAATAGAGTAGGAACGCCGCAAACATCTGCTGCTAAACGCGCTGCAACCAATTTGTTAATCGCTTCTTGTGTCGGAACTAAAACTTTTCCTCCAAGATGACCACATTTTTTGGCTGATGACAATTGATCTTCGAAATGAACGCCAGCAGCACCAGCTTCTATCATTTGTTTCATCAATTCATAAGCATTCAAGTTTCCTCCAAATCCAGCTTCAGCATCGGCAATAATCGGTACCATATAATCAATGTTTCCTTGTTGGGTAACAGATTGTATTTCATCGCGACGACGCAACGCATTATTAATACGCTTTATCACCATTGGAACCGAATTGGCTGGATACAATGATTGATCTGGATACATTTCTGCCGAAAGATTTGCATCTGCAGCAACTTGCCATCCCGAAAGATAGATTGCATCTAAACCAGCTTGTACTTCTTGTATGGCTTGATTACCATTTAAAGCACCTAAACCCGCCATAAATGGTTTTGAATTCAAACCTTCCCAAAGTTTCTTAGCCCCTAATCTTGCTAAGGTGTAATCGATGTCCAAAGAACCTCTTAATCGAATTACATCTTCTGCTGAATAAGGACGAACAATGTCTGTCCAGCGTGGATTAGTTTCCCAATCCTGCCGAATCTTTTGAATTCTTTCTTGATTGCTCATAATTGTGTTTTTTGTGTTTTGTTTATGAATGTGTGTTGTGTGTGTATTTCTTTTTGTGTGTGTCTGGTTATAAGGGCTTAATCAATATACTTATAGGCTTCTAATGTTAAAAATTCGGTAAACTTGTGCGATAAAACTAATTCGTCAAAGATTGAAATAGCTTCTTCAAATCTTCCGTTCAAATAGTTTTCCTCACCAACTAATTTTTTTATTTTTTGAACCTCTTCGGCTCTTAATTTTTTGTATTTGTCACTGTTAAATTCGCATCCGTTTTCTAACGTAATCGACTGGCTTAACCATTGCCAAACCTGCGTACGAGAGATTTCTGCTGTTGCTGCGTCTTCCATTAAGTTATATAAAGCTGCGGCTCCTTTTCCAGATAACCAACTTTCGATGTATAAAATTCCGACATTAATATTGTCTCTAATTCCTTGTTTTGTAACTGTTCCTTTTGGCAATTCTAACAAAGCCTCGGCAGTTGTTACAACATCTTCTCGCTTATTGGAAATTTGATTAGCTTGTGGCATATATTCGTCAAAAATATCTTTTGCGACTTTTACCAAAGCAGGATGCGCAACCCACGTTCCATCGTGTCCATTTTTTACTTCGCGAAGTTTATCATTCTTCACTTTTTCAAAGGCAATTTCATTGACTTTTTCATCATTCTTAATCGGAATTTGAGCAGCCATTCCACCAATTGCATGTATGTTTCGTTTATGACAACGTTGGATAACTGCTTGCGAATATGCAGCCATAAAAGGCGAAGTCATCGTAACTTGTGAACGATCTGGAACAATAAAATTTGGGTGTTTCTTAAATTTTTTGATATAAGAAAATATATAATCCCAACGACCGCAGTTTAGCCCTGCGATGTGGTCTTTTAATTCGTAAATAATTTCATCTAACTGAAAAGAAGCTGTTATAGTTTCGATCAAAACTGTAGCTTTAATCGTAGCTTGTGGAATGTTTAAATAATTTTGTGCGAAAACAAAAACATCGTTCCACCAGCGTGCTTCTAGGTGATGTTCTAATTTAGGAAGATAGAAATAAGGCCCACTTTGCTTGGAAAGTAACGTGTGTGCATTATGGAAAAAATATAAACCAAAGTCAAATAGTGAGCCTGATATTTCTTGTTTATCTATTATGATATTCTTTTCATTCAAATGTAAACCTCTCGGTCTTACAAGCAAGACAGCAGTCTTTTCGTTTAATTGATACTTTTTTCCATTATTTTCGAATGAAATAGTACCATCTACTGCATCTCTTAAATTTTGTTGTCCTTGAAGATTGTTATCCCATGTGGGAGAATTACTATCTTCAAAATCGGCCATAAATGTATTAGCGCCTGAATTTAACGCGTTAATTACCATTTTACGGTCAACAGGACCAGTTATCTCAACGCGTCTGTCTTGTAAATCAGCTGGAATAGGAGCTGCTGTCCAATCGCCATTTCTGATTTCTTTTGTTTCTGACAAAAAAGTTGGAAAATTACCCAAATCAAAAAAGATTTGTCTTTCTTGTCGATTCGCCAAAAGTTCTAAACGTCTTTCGTTGAAATTTTTGTGTAAAGCTGTTAAAAAATTAACCACTTCGGTTGTCAAAACATCTGGATAACTATCCAGCTTATTCTGCGATAATTTTAATTCACTTGTAATAGTATCCATTTTTTGTGTTTTTGTTGTAATTTTGGTTTTGGTTATTCGAGCGGAATTTTACTTCCAGCGAACGTTCGCTAAATTATAAAAATTCGTTTACATTTACCAAATATTTTTGAAAAAATTATGCAAGAAGAATACATTAAATTAATTTTTGGGTTAAAACTAAAACAAGTAAGAATGGCTAAAGATTTGTCATTGTTTAAGTTATCTAAGTTAACTGGACTTTCGAAATCGTATTTGAATGAGATCGAAAAAGGTAAAAAATATCCAAAAACTGATAAAATTGTTGCTCTTGCCGAAGCGTTGGAAATTCCTTATGATGAGATAGTTTCTTTAAAATTGGATAAGAATTTAGCGCCAGTCGCTGAGATTCTACAATCAAATTTATTGCAAGAAATTCCTTTGGAACTCTTCGGAATTGAAGAAAGAGATTTAATTGAGATCATTTCTAACGCACCAATGAAGGTAAATGCGTTCATTTCTACGTTGATTGAAATAGGTAATAATTACAATCTTACACGCGAAAGTTTTTTCTTGGCTTCGTTGAGGTCTTTTCAGGAAGCAAATGATAATTATTTCCCTGAAATTGAAAAATCTGCAAAGAGTTTTTTACAAGAATATTTGATTGAATCAGAAGATTTTGTAAAAAATGAAACGATGGAAGAAATTCTGAAAGAAGAATATAATTATACCATTCTTTATGAAGATTTCACTTCGTTAGGAGGGAAGGATTTAGCGAAATTACGTTCTATTTTTATCAAAGAGAAAAAGCTGTTGTATATCAATATTAATTCTGACAATGATCAAAAACGATTTATTTTAGCGAAAGAATTAGGCTATAATTATCTTGATTTGAAGGAACGTTTGTATACATTTTCGTGGGCAAGTTTTGATAATTTTGATCAATTGTTAAACAATTTTTATGCATCTTATTTTGCTGGAGCTTTGTTGTTACCAGAAGAAAAACTGTTGAAGGATATGCAGAATTTGTTTGCTATAGAGCATCATGATTTGTCTAAATTTCAAGAAATTCTTGGAAAATATACCGAATCACCTGAAACGGTTTATCAACGAATGACAAATTTGTTACCCAAACATTTTAATATTCGTGATTTGTTTTTCTTGCGTTTGTCAGCAAAAGTTGGTTCAAATTCATATAAATTAACGAAAGAACTTCACCTTAATCAACAACAATCGCCACAAGCAAATGAAACGGATGAGCATTATTGTCGTCGTTGGGTTTCGTTAAATGTTTTGAAAGAATTGGAAAAACATCAAGATGATCATCATGAGATTTCTGCACAAATTTCGTTGTATCCGTTCAATAATAATCAAAAATATTATGTAATTTCTTCTGCAACGAAAGATCCATTCAATCCAAATTATTTACGAAGCGTAACGATTGGTGTATTGTATAAATCAGCTCAACGTAAAGTGAAATTTATGAATGACCCATCAATTCCTGTAAAAGAAGTTGCGGTTACGTGTGAAAATTGTGGTATGAAAGACTGTGCAGAACGTGTTGCTGAACCAATTCGTTTTGAAAAAGATATCCGAAATAAACGATTAAATGTTACGATTAATGATTTTATAAAAGAGCAGAGTAAGTAATATTATCTACCGTAAAATATAAAGGAAAACTTAAATCAAGTTTTCCTTTTTTTATATTTAATCTAAATATTCTAATCTATTTTCAACTAATATTACATGATGTTGAAGCGAAAATGTGTTTCCTCTTTCTATGGTTGTGCAATCAAAATTACGGAATTGTAATTCGTTGAATAATGTTTTGACATAACATCTTCTTGCAGAATTCCAAGAACTGTTTCCTACATTTTGATTAAAGCGTTCGATTAATTCGTTGTCAGTTAATTCACGAAATAATACGACAAATTCATTTTTTAGATTTTCCATTGTTTTAATTTTTTAATGATAAAAACAACAGGATAGAGTGGAGAATAACCTTTTATTTTGGCGTTTGCCCTCATTCTATACCACCGTAGCGCGGTTTTGGCTCGGTTGGTGTTCTGATTTTTCAGAAACTCCTGATGATTGATAGAGTAAATATAGAAATGAATTTTTAAAACAAAAAAAGGAACTCAAAAAAAGTTCCTATTCAATATTTTATTCGCTTAATTCTAACCAACGAAATTCTTTTTCTTCTAATTCGTCTACAATTTTTTGTAGTTCATCTCCAATAGTTGCGATTTTATCGTACCCTAAATTTGGGTCGGAAAGTAAATTCGTTAATTCTTCTTTTTTGGCTTCAAGAATTGGTAAAGATTTATTAATTTCTTCTAATTCTCGTTGTTCTTTAAACGATAATTTTTTTGGTTTTGTCTCTACATTTTTCTCTTTCGATTCAACTTTTTCCTGAATAACGATTTCTTTTTCAGCTTTTTTATCTTCTGACTCAGGTTTATTTTTATTTTCGATATGATATTCGGTATACGTTCCCATATAACGAGAAACTTTCCCTTCGCCTTCGAAAATCATTAATTCATCAACCACTTTATCCATAAAATATCTATCGTGGGAAACAACTAATAAACAGCCTTGATATTCTTCTAAGAAACTTTCAAGAACCGTCAAAGTTGGTAAATCTAAATCGTTTGTTGGCTCATCGAGAATCAAAAAGTTAGGATTTTTATACAAAATTGCTAATAATTGCAGACGTTTTTTCTCTCCGCCACTCAACTTTGAGATAAAAGTATGTTGTTGTTCTGGCGTAAACAAAAACATTTCTAAGAATTGCTCTGCACGCATTTCTTTTCCATTTGCAAGCGGGAAAAAATCGGCAATATCTTTCACAAACTCAATGACACGTTCATCTTCTTTAAAATCAATTCCATCTTGTTTGAAATGTCCAATATTTAAGGTTTCTCCACGTTCAATTGTTCCAGAATCCATAGTTTCGATTCCTTCTAACATTTTTAGGAAAGTCGTTTTACCAACTCCATTTTTTCCAACTAAACCAATTTTTCCACCACGAGCGAAAATATATGAGAAATCATCTAAAATTTTCTTTTGACCAAATGCTTTCGAAACATGTTCCATTTCGATGATTTTTTGACCCAAACGCGTCATTACCATCTCTAATTTTACTTGTTGATCGACAATTTTATGTTTAGCTACTTTTTCAGTATCATAAAACGCATCAATACGAGATTTAGACTTTGTTGTACGCGCTTGTGGTTGACGACGCATCCACTCAATCTCTTTACGATAAAGGTTTTTCGCTTTGTCAATTGTTGCATTTTGATTTTCGATACGCAATGCTTTGTTCGTAATATAAGTTTCGTAATTTCCCGAATGTACATACAATGTTTTGTCCTCCATTTCGAGAATTTTGGTACAAATTGCATCTAAGAAATAACGATCGTGCGTAACCAAAATCAATGTTTTGTTTTCTTTGTTCAAGAAATATTCAAGCCATTCCACCATTTCTATATCCAGATGGTTGGTAGGCTCATCTAAAATTAAAAGAACATATCCAGTTTCGAAACTTAAATCAATCAAAAACTTCGCTAAAGAAATACGTTTACGCTGACCACCAGAAAGTTTTCCAATTTTTTGATCCAAGAAATCAATCTTCAATTTTGATAAAATTTCTTTGATTGTTGGCTCAACTTTCCATGCATCTAAAACATCCATTTTTCCCATTAAATCAATTAAATCAGGATTTGTTGGGTCATTTTCGATCATGTTTTCATATTGACGAACAACATCTAAAACTTCATTCGAATGATTGAAAATATATTCTTCACTTTTCAAGTTTTCGTCAAAGTCATCACTTTGATCCAACATCAAGATTTTAACACCTTTATTTGGACGAACTTCGCCAGAATCGGCAGTTTCTAATCCAGCTAAAATTTTAAGTAAAGTAGATTTTCCACTTCCATTTTTTGCTACGAATGCGATTTGGTCTCCTTCATTTACATGAAAATTTACATCTTCAAATAAAGTTCTGATTCCGTATGATTTGGTTAGATTTTCAACTGTAAGAAAATTCATGGTTTATTATCTGTTTTGTAAATTAAAAAAAGATGCTAAATCTTTTCTGTTTCGATTTGTTTCATCGATTGTTTAGCTTTTCTTATTTTAACGATTAGAATAGCCAAAGATAAGACAAAGCAAATACTTCCTATTACAATTAGATTATTTAAATGTGGTTGAATTAACGCAGGATCGCCTTTTTCGATGAAAAGTATTCGGAATATTTTCAAATAATGTGTTAATGGAATGCAATCTGCAATTGCTTGAATCCATTTTGGCATTTGACTTAAAGGCCATGTAAATCCACTTAAAATGAAACTTGGTGTTGCAACAACCATCAAAACTTCGGTTGCTTTTAGTTGGCTTGGAAGGAGAATGCTGACTAAAAATCCTAAAAAGCAAACGGCTAAAATGAATGCAAGAGAAGAAGTGAAAAATGGCCAAAATTCGGTTTCTAATTTCATGTCATAAAACATTCCGAACCAATAATACAGCATATATATAAATACTGACATAAATAAATAAGGAAAAGTTTTGACGAATAAAATGGTAAACGGATTAGATGATTTTGAGATTAATTCATTAAATGTTCTGTTCTCAAATTCTGAAGCAAATGAAAGTGCTAAACCTAATAATAAAACCTGTTGCAAAACGGTTAATAAAACACCTGGAAGCATAAAATATAAATAGTTTCCACTTCTGATATTTTGGCGAATCATGGTAGATTTGAACGGTTCGTAGCTTTGTGTTGCAATATATTCTGGAACGCCTTGTTTTCGAGCTGTTTCTATTGAAATTCCGGCTTTCATTGTTGTTAGAACTGTCGTAATTGCGATTGCCGCTGTATTAGAAGTTAACGTGTTTGAAGCATTTACAAAATAAGCAATTTCGGGTAATTTTTTTTGTTGTACATCAGACTGAAAGTTTCGAGGAATGACAACCACAACTTCAGCTCCGATTGCTAAAGCTTTATTCTTAGAATCAAATGTTGAAGGTAAAACTTCAGCAACTTTCACCGATTCATTTTCATCCAACATCTGAATAATTTTTTGACTTGTCGTCGTACGATCTTCGTCTACAACAATAATTGGTAAATCGGTTACATTTCCTTTTTTATAAACATTTCCGATCAGGACACCATACATAATAGGAGCTCCCAAGAATAAAATTGGTAAAACAGGATTCTTGAAGAAAAGTTTGAATTCTCGTATAATTAAATGAAAAATCGTTTTCATCAGAATTTATTTAGCATTAAGATCTAAAACTACATTTGCTTTTGTCAATAGTTGAGCAGCTTGTTTATAGTCAACAGGAACAACTTTCACTTCATATTGCGATTGTTGTTGATCGATATCAGGATAAGCAGTCGAAATATTTGCATACGAATTAAGTGCTTTTATAGAAACAATTTTACCTTTCAAAACCATATTATTTTTATAAGGAACTTTTAAATTGACGATTTGATTTTTTTGCAATTGTCCGATTTTATTCTCAGGAATTGTAAATCTAAAAAATGTAGTTTCTTCTAAAATTCCGGTTGCAATAGAATATCCAGCCAAAGCTAATTCTCCAACTTTTAGATTAATTGTTTCAACCGTCATATCTTGTGGTGCTTTGATGTATCTTTCCGCCTCAGCAACATCTACTTCTTGCAAAGCTCCCAAAGCACGCTCTTTTTGTCCCAAAGCCATTTGTTGTTGCTCTACACGCGCACCATTTTCGGCATCAGCTAATTCCGCTTTTGCAGCTAAATATTGGTTTTTAGCGCCTTGATATTTAGCATAAACTTCATCATAACTTTGTTGTGGAACAAGACTATCTCGAAGCATATTTTTTAGTCGATGATTTGATTTTTCTGCATAATCTAATTGCTCTTTCAAGCCAGCAACTTTTGCACGCAATTGTTTCAATTGATTATCTGTAGCACCTTTTTTAGCCATTTCGTATTGAGCTTCGGCAGAATTTACAGCACCTTCTGCTTGACTTTTTTTCGCGTCAACTTCTGGTAATTGTAAGACAAAAAGCGTTTGTCCTTTTTTTACTTCATCGCCTTCGTGAACTAATATTTGATCTATTTTTCCTGGGATTTTTGTTACAACGCTAATTTGATCGCGCTCAATTTTACCTTGAAAAATAGTTTGCTGTTCTTTTTTATTTTCCTTGTCAGATGATTTACAGTTTGTAATAAAAATTAATCCGCTTAAAGCAAAAATATAGGATAATGTATTTTTCATGATTTTAATTTGAGATTTGATTAAATAATTCTCCAGAAGTTTGAAGTAATTCGTAGGTTTTAGAGCGTTGATCTAAGATTTGAGCATAATAACCTAGATTGGCTTTGTAATAATCATTTTCGGCAGCCAAACGTTCAGTTACATCTATTAATCCTTCTTGAAATCGTCTTGAAGCGATTTCTAAATTATTTGTTGCAATGGTATTTTGTTGATTATTTACTTTTAATTTTTCAGTAGAAGTTTCATAATCAATTTTGTTTTTACTTAATAATAAATTCAGTTTTTCTTGCGAATTTCTCAACTTGTTTTCATTTATTAAAATGTCAGTTTTTGCTTGTGCTAATTTATTTTTGTGTTGTCCGCCATCCAACAATTCCCACTTTGCGCCAATACCAATCAAAATATTAGGGAACATCGAAAATTGGTTCATTTTTAAATTAACATCACCTAATACATCACCATCTTTTAATTTGAAATGACTTCCAAAAATTGAGGTGTAATTGGTATTCGCGAATGCAAAAACTTGCGGTAAATGTGAACCTTTTTCCTTTTGATACAGAAATTCGTAAGCTTTTACAGAGTGTTCAAGTGCTTTCAATTCTTTTTTATTTTCTAAAGTATAGCTTGAAGCAAGAATATCAATAGGTGTAAGTTCGTATTGAATTTGTTGAAGATCTTGTTCAGATAGATGCGTCAACATTTCTAATTTTTTGTATAGCAATTGTCGATTACCGTTCAATTCTACTTGTCGGGCTTCTAACTCTAGAATTGCTAATTTTATTTTTTCCCGATCGTATGGAATAGCTAAACCATTTTGAATTGCTTTCTGCACTTTAAGATGTTCTTTATCCAATCGTTTTGCAGAATTTGAAATTAATTCTTCTACTTTGACCAATAACATCAATTGATCATAAGTTTGTAAAATATCTTTGGTTATAGTTTCTTTTTCGGCTTCTTTCAAATAATCTAAAGCAGTACTTTTTTCCTGAATAGCATTCAACGCATTTGGAATTTGTAATCCCGAAAATATAATTTGAGTGGCGTTAACTCCAACAGTAAATAATCCTGCAGAGGTATTGAATTTTTGATTACCCGAAAACAATTCTGTGGACAAAATATCGATTGATTTGGTTGGAATATCGATAATTCCGTTCGAGTTTAGATAACCACCCAGCGCAATTGCAGATAAACTTGGTTGTTGTTTACCTTTTACTTCGTTATATTGGTAATTGTTTTTCTCGACTTCCAATTGTTTATTTTTTAATTCGTAACTCGACTCAATCGCTTTTTCAACAGGCAATCGAAGTTGCGGATCAATCAATTGTTGTGCAAATCCCGAAATAGAAGTCAATAATGGAATAAAAGATAAATATCGTATAATAGGCATCCTATAATTTTAGCATAAAATTAACAAAAAATATACCATGAATAAAAGTCAATATTAGAATGTCATTAAAAATAAAAATCCTGAAACTTTTTAAGGGTTCAGGACTTCCAAAAGTTGCCAAAAAAATGGCGCATAGTTCAATGTATTTAATATTTATTATCAATAATATCCAACGTTTCGTTTAATGATTCTTTCATCATTTTCTCTAAATAATCCGTCGTACTTTTATTGATTGTTTCGTCTATATATTTAGTTCCACCAATTGTTTCGCTATATTTTAAAGCATTATTTTTAAGGTCTAAAATATTAATATAGACATATGTTTTTGCGATGTATTTCTGTTTGTTGGCAGGATCATAATCAAGACCCGATTTTACATTAATCAAAACTAAATCATCTTGATTAATCGCTTTTTTTAAATCATTAAATTTAACTTGATTTACATTTTCCTTTGTGATTAATTCATTTGGAACTAAGTTTTTATCAAATTTATCAATCATTTGATAAGTATACTTGTTATCGTTTAATATTTTCTCAGATTTATCACGAATTATTTTTACAATATCAAATTTAGAATTTATTTGTTTAAGCTGATTTTCAATTGATTTTGAATCAATGTTTTGATCTAAATTTTGAGAATTATGATCAAAAAAACCAAGAGAATCTATGTTAATGAGAACACCAACTTTGTTTACAGGAACGTCTAAAGCATTTTCGTAAGTTACCGTATTAAGTGCTAATTCTTTTGGAGCTTCTTTTTTTTGCTCGCAAGATTGGGTAAAAAACAATACCCCAACAATAAAATAAACTAATTTTTTCATACACTATCCTATTACCTCTTTAAAGGTAGTGATTTATAATGTTTTATAATAAAATTATTGCTAATAATTTTCTTCTTCTTCATCGTCAAAAGTTTTGGCAATTTTTTCAATGTTTAAGCTTTTTGCCATCGCATCAAAAATCTCTTTATAAGTGCCGTTCATTTTGTAGACATCTTCATGAATCCCGTGTTCTACAACTTCGCCTTGTTTCATCACGTATGTATAATCGGCATCGATAATTTGAGAAATACTATGCGAAATAATGATAACTGTTCGATCTTTTTTGATGGCATCCAAACTATTTTTAATCTGTTCTGTCGCAATTGCATCCAAACTTGCAGTAGGTTCGTCTAGAAAAATAATTGGTGGATTTTTGAGAAACATACGTGCTATGGCGATGCGTTGTTGTTGACCGCCAGATAACAATAAGGCTTTGGATTGATAACCTTCTGGCAAGTCCATAATTTGTTCATGAATATAAGCGCGTTTTGCAGCATCTTCTATTTCTCCGAAAGTTGCGTTTACATTTCCATAACGAATATTTTCTTCAATTGTTCCATTAAAAATGTGATTTTTTTGTAAAACCAACCCAATATTATCACGTAAAAATTGCGTGTCATATTCTTCTAAATCAATTCCATCAAGTAGAATTTTTCCAGAATCAGGTTGATAAAATTTATCTAACAAATTAATCACTGTACTTTTTCCAGCACCAGACAAACCAACTAAAGCAGTAATTTTATTGGGTTGAATTGTCATGTTGATATTTTTCAAGGCTTTGTAACCATTTGGATAAGAAAAGTCAACATTTTGGATTTCGAATTTTCCTTTTAGATTTGTTGGAAGATAATTCCCAGATGATTCTTTTTCATTGTCTGCTTTCAAAATTCCAAAGAAACTTTCGGAATAAATCATAGCATCATTCATTTCATCGTAAATACGATGCAGTTGACGAATAGGCGCAGAAACGTTGTTAAACAACAAAATATGAAACATAATTGCACCAATTGTCATTTGTCCGTCAAGAACCAAATACGAAGTTAAAATAATGATAATCACTACGCCAAACTGCTCGATAAAAGATTTTAAACCATCAAAAAAGAAGCTTGTTTTGCGTGTTTGCATTTGATTATTCGTCAATTCTTTTTGCAAATCAAGTTGTTTTTTACCTTCTATATCTTCTCGGTTAAATGATTTAATTACTGTAATTGAATCAATTATGCTGATAATTCCTTGTGATTTTTGTTCACGATAACCTCTTAAGTTTCGTCGCCAACCACTCAGCTTTTTCGCTTGCTGTTGCGTGATAATGAAATAAATCGGAACGATACAAAGTCCAACCAATCCAACATAAAAATTAGCATTGAACATTAAAATTAAAGCAACAATTGAATTGGCAAAAAGTGGAAGAATATCGATAAAAAAGTTTTGAACTAAACGTGTCAAACTTTCAATTCCTCTGTCAATACGGGTTTGAAGTTTTCCTGCTTGATTATCTTGATTTGTATAAAATGCCATTCTATACGTCAAAATCTTTTCGATAATGGTTTGTGCTAAATCTTGTGAAACTAAGATTCTAAGCTTTTCACCATAATATTTTTGACCAAATGTGATAAAAGCATTCAAGATTTCTTTTGTCATCAAAACAATTGAAATAAACGAAATGATTTTCAGACCTTCTTTTAATCCTTTTCCAGCTTCAACCAAACCATTTATAGAATCTACGGTATACTGTAAAATAAGGGCGTTTACCTGTGACGTAAAAGATCCAACTAAGGTTAGGAGCAAAGTTGCGACAACCAAAGAACGATAAGGTTTTACAAATGGACGTAGATTTTTAAACAGTTGAATGATTGTCATTTATTATTCTTTTAACGGTTGTTCTTTCACAAAAACGTGACCAACTTTTGTGAAATCGTAAGCAATCTCGTATAAATACTCTAATAGATCTTCAATCAGTTCAGAATCATTTTGCAAAGCCTCTGTTTCAATTTCAGTATATGCAACAGTTTTTTCTCCAAATTCTATTGTTTTAGGTAAATTTTCTGTTTCATATTCGCCATAAAGCCGAATGTTTTGTAACAATAATTGCAAAATTTTCTTCATCAATCGAATGTGTTCTGAAGTTAAAATAACAGAATTGTTTTTCTTTAAAATTTTAACTAAACCAACTGAATATGAGACAAATGACTGGTTGAAAATGGTGAATTTATTCAGTACGTTAGCATTTTCTTGTTTTCCTTTCGGTTCAGAAATTACACGTTGAAAAACTGAATTAATATTTGCCATTGCAATAAAAACATCTTTTCTAGCTAACTTATAATCAGTTGTAGAAACTTCGTTGTCTGCTAATTTTTTAAAAACCAAATAAATAAACTCATAATTTGCAATCAATGCTTTTTGAATATATTCGTTCATATTATTTTTTTCCCAAGTTGGTAAAATCAAATAACTCGAAATAAACGCCATAAATCCTCCAACAAGTGTGTCAATAAAACGTTCTTGAATAATATACAATGAATCTTTTTGCGAATAAAAACTAAACGAAATAAGAATATATGCGGTTAAATAAAATGTACCAATTGCATATTTATGACGAATAAAAGTGTAAGCCATCAACATGAAAATAAGCATTAAAGCAAATCGGATACTGTGTTGAGGAATAATCAATAATATTAAAACCCCAACTAATCCACCGCCAATTGTTCCTTTCAAACGCTGAAAGTTTCGCTTTTTTGTTACGCTAAAACCAGGTTTTAAAATCACTAAAACTGTCATCAAAATCCAGTAACTATGGTAAGTCATCGGAATAATAAACGTGACACCATAAGCTAATAACATTACAATTGATGCACGAATTGCATGTCTAAAAATTGAAGATTTTAGATTCAGATGATCTTTTAATTTTCGTAAAGAATAATCAACTGTAGGTTCAAAATGTTCGGCATGATCCAGTGGATTTTTCTTTTTTTCTGTGAATGAATCATCATAGAAAAATTTATGGATAAACTCTATTTTATAAACAATTTGCTTTAAATTGATGTAAATTTTAGATAAAACGATTGGTTTTTGTCCTTCTGCATATAATTCTTTGATAGCATCATCAATCTTTTTCAACTCAACTTCAAAGTCAAAAGTAGGTTGTTTAGGACGTTTGTTCGAGTTAATATGATAAGCAATCATTTTAAGCTCATGCGCTAATTTATTCATTAAATTATAGATTTTGCGCATTGCTTTTGTATCACCGTAAACTTCTCGAATTTTCACATAATCGTATTGATTTGCTGTTACATTTTCAAATATATCCACCAAATCAGAAAAAATAAACACAATCGAACGCCCAATTGGTGTCAGGTCTTTTACCAATTTTTTGTTCGAAAAAACTAATTCACGAACTAAACTTTGTTTTTCGTTAATTACAACATGTTCATCGATTAATTTTTTGATAATATCATCGTAATTAGAGTCTTTATCAAACATAGAAGCCTTGATTCGAATGTATTCAGAAATATGAATCATTGTATCAGCTAAGTTTTGCTGCGCCATACGATAAGGACGAAAGGTACTAATAGCTAGGCTAAAAATAGTGTACCAAGCTGCTCCAGCAGTCACAAAAAGTGCAATATGAAGAGGACTTAACTCATGTCGTAAATCATTCATATTCATTACCATTGACATCATAATGACCATTCCAAGCGCACTTGTACGTTGTCCCCAAACGGTTAACATGTTAGAAAAGAATACGATAAGTGTTAAACAAATACCTAGAAATATTGGGTAACTGTTAATCGTTTTGGTGAAATATGAAACAAGGAAAATCAAGAGCACGGAAAGCCACATCAGGTTTCGGCGTTCTTTAAATGGACCAGGTGTATCCGTCATGTGTGCTAAAACTGCACCAAGACTTATCGTTACACCGGCATATAAATCGCCAAACAAGCTGGCTACGATAGGCGGAATGATAATCGCTAAAGAAGTTTTTAAGCCATCTGAAAGCGCTTCTCCGTAGATAAAGTTTTCAATTTTATTGATGATTTTCAAGTGTAATTTTTTAAGGTTGAAAATTGTTGTATAAAATTAACACAACTTTTTTCGAAACCCAACTAAACTCGTGAAGTTTTTAGAATATGAAAACCATCAATGCTTTGAGTAAAAATTAAAGTTGTTGTACCACCATCAATAATTTTGAATTTTTTCTTGATAACGTCTATTGGCTGATTGTAATTTTTGACTAATAAATTCGCTTTTGTTTTTAGAATTTCTTTTTTTTGATTTTTAATTTCTTCTTCAATCAAGTAAATTTTTCCAGGAAAATTCTCTAAAAGTTCATTCGAAGTATACAAATGAGTATTCTGATGAAGTTTATGAAGATTGAATTTTTCGCTCAATAATTTGAAAGCACCAGTTTTTAGAATCGCAACATTTGGTTCGTAAATATAACGTTGAATTCCTCCAAAACTTGCATTCGCACTATATTCTTCTTCAAAATGAAAAGAAAATTCGGATTGATTATTTTCTAAATTAACAGCTTTTATCAAAGGGTTTTTTGTTGAAGAATTTTTATCTAAAATGATTAGAAAATCTTTCACTTCATTTTTTAATGCAACAATGTGTATTTCAAAAATTGAATCAATTTGTTGTAGGGTAGAAGTGATGTCTAATAAAGGCGAAAGCTTGATGATAATTTTCTCTGTTTTTTCGGAAAAAGTTGGAATCCATTCTAAAATATTTGGCTCTAAATCTTCCAAAATAAATTTTCTTCCGCTCGAATTTCTTCTTGCTGGATCGAGATAAATAACATCAAATTTTAATGTAGGATTTTCTTCAAAAAAAGACTGAAAAGTTCCTGTATAGGTTTCTAAATTTGGCGCTAAAATTTTAGCATTATGTTGTACAATCTCACTCAATTCAGGATTTTGTTCGATGTGATATACTTTGTCAAAATTCTTTGCAAAAGCCATGGTATCAATTCCAAAACCTGCGGTTAAATCAATCAAATTTTTTCCTTTAACTAAAGTTGATTTATAATTTGCTGTGGCTTCTGAACTTGCTTGTTCCAAATTAATTGAAGGCGGAAAATAAATATTTTCTGTCGAATAAAGTGTTGGAAATTTATGTTTTGAAACTTGAATTCCTTTCAATTGTTGTGCAATTTCAGCAGAAGAAATTTCTTCAAACAACGATTTTTTCAAACCTATAGATTTGATGTCTTCATGTTCGATTATTTTCAGATAATCTTGAAATTCTTTTGTTAAAATAGTTGGATTCAAAATGTTATTTTTTGACGTAAAATATTATTTTATTAAACACAAAACTTCAGTATCCATCACAGCTACTGAAGTTTCGATTATATTATTAAGTTCTTTTAATGAAATTGGCATCCAATTCATGTAAAAACTATTTTTTTTCCTCTTTTTCTGCCAAACGAGTTGGAACAATCGGAACAAAAAGTGCTTGTTTTACCACTTTTTCTTTTGGCGATTTCTCAATCACATCTGCAGGGTTTCTAAATTTGTTTACACCAATTAATTTAATGGTTTGCTCATCGAAATCTTTTTGCTCTTTTTTCGCGCTTGTGTAAATAAAATCTTGAATAGTTTCATTTTGTAAAGCATTTACAAAACCTCCTACATTTTGTATTGTTTTAAACAATTCTAACGCATTTTCAGCCATTTGATTTGTCAAACTTTCAATGTAGAAAGAACCAGCAGCAGGATCAGTAAATTGATTCAAATAAGATTCTTTTTGTAACAATAATTGTTGTTTTGCGGCTAATTCTAATCCAAAATCAGACTCTTTATTAACTTCATCATATGATCCAACAAAAATAGCGTCACTTGATCCGAAGATAGCCGAAGAAGCTTCTATTGTAGAGCGAATAACGTTGTTGTAAATATCTAATTTAGATTTATTGCGATCGGATGTTGAAGTGAAAATAAATGCTTCACTTTCTTTATTATATTGCTCCAAAATCATTTTCCATAAAAAGCGAAATGCTCTTAATTTCGCAACTTCGAAGAAATAATTACTTCCAACAGCAAATTTAAAATAAATTTTGTCCGCAATATCAGCTCCAAAATTTTCTAAATATTCTACTGCATGTGCAAGTGTAATCGCAATTTGTTGAACATGATTTGCTCCAGCATTTTGATAAACATCTCCTTGAATTGAAATTACTTTTTCGAAATTTTTCAATGCCAAAGCTTCTTTCACCAATTCTTTTGATGCTTTTTCTGAATCATTTTGCCAAAGTCCATTCTGTGCCAAATATCCATAAATATCTAAATCTAAATATTTCAGATTTGGAAGATTTTCAAGCGATTTTAAATCAGAAGTTCCATTATATTTAATAAATAAATCTAGATAATTAGGAAGTTCTAACGATGAATCAATTTGATTTTGATTAATCAAATATCCATACAAAAAGCTGTAATCTTGGTTTTTATTTCCAGTATATTTCGAAATAATTTTCCAATCTTTTGAGGATTTTGGTAATGGTTGTACAGCCGAATAATCGACATCATCCTTTGTATATAATGGTTTTACATTTATTTGATCGTTCGTTCCCCAAACCAAAGTTTCATTATATTCTAAACCTTTTAGCTCGACTTGAACTTTATTTTTCCATTCTTTTTCAGAAATAGAATCAAAATTTTCAAATAACTTACTCATTTTCTTTATTTTGCGGCTTCGTAACTTTTTCTTGCTGAATGATAAAAATATCTTCATCATCTTTTTTCAAGAAATGCTTTTCTCTTGCAATCCTTTCAATTTCAGCAGGATTACTATTTAGTTGATTTAATTTTTCAGACTCAGTATCCAAGTGTTCTTGGTAATATTGTTGATCAACTTCTAATAATTTGATTTGTTTATCCAACTCGCGATGTACGAAAAAAGAATTTTGGTCGAAAAAAATCATCCAAACAGCAAACGCAACCGTTAGAACAAAGTAACGATTCCAAACAAATTTGAATACACGTGTATCCTTAATTTTTCTTTTCGGTACTTCTGGTGTAAGTTCTTTGTCAAAGATTTCTTCCGATTTTTCTTTCATTATACAGTAGTTTTCGAGTTGAGTTTTTCTTTAATTACAGTTGATAAAACTTTGATTGCGACAGAATTTTTCTTTTTCATATTCGGAATAATAATGTCTGCATAGTTTTTAGATGGTTCTATAAATTGCTGATGCATAGGTTTTAACGTTTTTTGATAACGTGTTAAAACTTCGTCTAAATCGCGCCCACGTTCTTGTATATCACGGCGTACGCGACGAATTAAACGTTCGTCAGAATCTGCATGAACAAAGATTTTTACATCAAATAAATCGCGTAAATCTGGGTCAGTCAATACCAAAATTCCTTCTACAATAATAACCGATTGTGGATGTGTTAAAATCGTTTCTTCCTTGCGACTATGCGTAATAAACGAATAGACAGGTTGTTCTATTGATACGCCATTTTTCAATAAAGCGACATGTTCTTTTAGTAATTCGAAATCAATTGATCTTGGGTGATCAAAATTGATCTTAGAACGTTCATCAAAAGATAATTCAGGATGATCTTTATAATAATTATCTTGAGAAATAACGATAACGCTTTCCGCGTTAAGATCTCTTAAAATATTATTTACAACAGTTGTTTTTCCCGAACCTGTTCCTCCTGCAATTCCTATTACTAGCATTTTTGTTTTATTATTTTTTTTAATTTCGTTTGATGTTTCCATTGCAAGAGTTCTCGTAAAATTTCCTTAAAGATAAAATTTTCCTATCAGAAATTAAAATAAAAAGAAATCGATTCTTGCAAAATTTTAAATGTTGTCGTGAAGAAGTTTTGGTTGATTGATTTTGAGAAAAGAAATAATTATCGATGCATTTAAAAAATGATTGATTTATTATTCGATTATTTAGATGTAACTCAAACATTTAGGTTTATTTATACAAAAAAAGTACTTTGCAGTACTTGGTTTCTCTTAATCGGATGCAAAGGAAAGAAAAAAATATAAAAACTTTATCTTTTTTATCATTATATTTATAAGATCAGAACTATTATAAAATACTAAACTATGAACGATTTAATCTCAATGTCTACTATTTTTTCGTTATTTCTCGGAATAGGATTAGCCGCCGCTGCTGGTTTTCGGATTTTTCTTCCCTTATTTATATTGAGTTTAGCTGTCAAATTTGCAGGAAGTTTTATTAATCTCGACGAAAATTGGATGTGGGTTGGGAGTACACCAGCTCTTATAACACTTGGTGTAGCGATGTTAGTGGAAATTGGAGCTTATTATATTCCAATTATTGATAATTTGTTGGATACGATTGCGGTTCCCTTAGCTGGAATTGCAGGAACAATAGCGGTTGGAATTACGATGCCAGAAATGAACGAAGTTGCAACTTGGGCTTTGGCGATTATAGCAGGAGGAGGAACTGCGGCTGCGATTAGCGGTACAACTGCTGCTGCAAGAGCTGTTTCGACCACCACAACTGCGGGAGCTGGAAATTTTTTGGTTAATACAGGTGAAACGTTTAGTTCTATTGTATTAAGTATTACGGCAATTGTATTGGCTCCTTTGGCGTTTATTTTTGTACTGATTATTTTATATGTGTGTTATAGAGCATATAAAAGTGTTAGAAAAAAAGGTGATCAGTTATTGGCGGAAGAATTGTGAAAGAGTGAAGAATTGAATATATAAAAGAGCTAAATTATTAGCTCTTTTTTTTTGTTATATATTAGTATTTCAAGTTTTTCTTTTTAAGTAAATATTAATTCAAAAATATTTAGAATAAGATTAACTAGAAGTTAAGTTTATAAAATAGAAAAAGTCTTGTAATTTTTTTACAAGACTTTTTGAAATATAAATTATTCCTTCTCTTTCACTATTGGTCTTATTAGACCTTCTTGCGCAACGCTACAAATTAGTTCACCAGAACGATTGAATAAATTTCCTCGTGTAAAACCTCTTGTATCATTTGCACTTGGAGATTCAACATTAACTAATATCCAATCATGCAAATTTGGTTCTCGGTGAAACCAAATTGAATGATCTAAGCTGGCCATTTGTGTGTTTCCAAAGTGAGCTTTAGAAGCATGAGGTTTTATTGCTGTTGATAATAAATTGTAATCAGAGCTATACGCAATTAATTGCTGAATAATTGGTAAAGGTAAATCCTCTGGAACATCATTAAAAGTTAACCAAACATTACTAAAATTAGGATAATCTTTTTTCTCAAAAGGATTCACAAATTCAACAGGTTTAAAATCTAACGGACGCTCTGCTAAGACAAATCGCATAATTGATTTTGGTAAAACTGAACCAAATTGTTCTGCTACATCATTCCAGCTCATTAATTCTTCAGGAGGCGTTACAACAGGCATTTTTTCTTGATGCTCGTAACCTTCTTGCTTCAACTGAAAGGAACAAGCCATTACAAAAATAGGCACACTGTCTTGCTTTGCTGTGACAACACGTGTACTAAAACTTCCTCCATCACGAAGATTTGCTACTTCAAAATAGATAGGTTTTTCTAAATGTCCAGGTAAAATAAAGTAGGAGTGAAGGGAATGGCAAAAACGATCTGAAGGAACAGTTTGATACGCAGCATGCAAAGCTTGGCTTACAACTTGTCCTCCAAAAACATTTGGACTTCCCATAAAAGAACTTTTCCCTTCGAATAAATTTTCTTCTAATTTTTTGAGAGAAATTAATTCGATGAGTTCTTGAGTAGTTTTCATTATTAAATTTAAAATTTCAAATTATTTAATTTCTGCACATTTTGTTCTAATGCACATTTATATTCATTTTTCATTCGATAGACTAATTCTTCGGTTGAAATAATATCATGAATTCCAGAAACTCCGTGTCCAGCAGACCAAATGTCTTTCCATGCTTTATGTCCATCGCCTCCAATTAATTTCGAAAAATCTTCTTCTTTCTTTTCGTCTAAATCAATTCCAGAATGTATAATACTTGGTTTCAAGAAATTTGCATTTACACCAGAAATTCCATCTGTATAAATCACATCTTCGAAAGTAGAATCGACTAACATTGTTTTATAATCTTGATTCGCAGAGGCTTCTTTTGTCGCGATAAAACGAGTTCCGATGTATGCAAAATCAGCACCCATATTTTCAGCTGCTAAGATATCGTTTCCGTTGTTCATCGCACCTGCTAAAATTAAACAACCATCGTAAAAAGTGCGAATATCATCAATCAAAGCAAAAGGATTAGCCGTACCAGCATGTCCACCAGCACCAGAAGCTACAGCAATAATTCCATCTACACCAGCTTCAGCAGCTTTTTCCGCATGACGTTTTTTGATCACATCATGAAAAACCAAACCTCCATAACTATGAACTGCATCTACAACTTGTTTTACAGCACCAAGCGACGTAATAATAAGCGGTACTCTATATTTTGCACATAAAGCTAAATCACCTTCGAGACGAGGGTTTGTTTTGTTAACGATTAAATTCACTCCAAATGGAGCTGCTTTTTTACCTGTTTCATCTTCAAATTGTTTTAATTGAGAAGTGATATCAATTAACATTTGTTCGAAATCTTCGGCTGTTCTTCCATTCAAAGAAGGGAAAGTTCCACATACACCATTTTTACATGCTTCTACAACTAATTCAGTTCGAGAAACAAGAAACATAGGTGAAGTGATTAAAGGTAAATCTAAACTATTTTTAAATTCTTGTAGGGTCATACTAAAATTTTTTTGATGTGGTATAGGATGCAATATAGTTATAAATTGAGTTATGATTTTCAGAAAAGATTAATTTATTTGCATAAAAAAATCCTGAAATGTTTAATATTTTCAGGATTTTTTATTTGATAAAAGCAGTGTTCGATTAATTTAAATTTAGGATTATTATTTCCTTCACGTTATTTAATTTCAATGCTGAAATTGATTTTGAAAACATTAATAATTTTTCAATCGTTGATTGTTTTGGTTCAAATTTTTCTGAGTAAAATTCAATCATAAAAACTTATTTACTTTAAAAACGTTAAATAGATAAGTTTATTTTTTAATCGATTGTTAAAATAATGTTATTATTTTCGATAACTTTTCTTAAGTTGATAATTGCATAGCGCATTCTTCCTAATGCTGTATTAATACTAACATTTGTTTCTTCCGCAATTTCTTTGAAACTTAATTCTTTGAAGATTCTCAGTTCTAAGACTTCTCTTTGATCACTTGGTAATAAAGTAACAAGGTATCTTAAATCATTTTCAATTTGCTTTTTAATGATTTTGGTTTCGGAACATTCGTCAGAATTTCCAATAAAATCGAAAATATTATATTCGTCATCATATTTACCTATAGTTTCTCTAACAGCAGGCATTTTCTTAATATTTCGAAAATAATCAATAGTTAAATTATGCGCAATACGCATTAGCCAAGGTAAAAATTTTCCTTCTTCATTATATCCGCCACTTTTTAGTGTAAGAATAACTTTTATGAAAGTATCTTGGAAAATATCTTCAGTGATATCTTTGTCTAAAACTTTTGAGAAAATGAAACTATAGATTCTACTTTTATACTTCTCAATTAAAATTTCTAAAGCATATTCATTACCATCAACATAGTCTTTGATTAGCAATGAGTCTTCTTCGTAATTCATAAGGTAGATAATTTGGTTTAGTAAGTAGATTTTTTTATCTATAGGCTTCTTGTTTTTTTATAAGTGATTCAAATATAGTCAAAGTTTGAATCAAAACAAGTGAATTAACATAAAAAGAGGACTGTCTCTTAAAGTGTG
>NZ_DJDM01000020.1:0-26893 GCF_002431085.1 Empedobacter sp. UBA5924 | reverse complement strand
ATTTTCAAATCTAAAGGAACTTGTTTCAGGATTGTTTTCAAAACTAAAAACCCACCTCAATAGAGGTGGGTTTTTAGTTTAAATATTTTAAAATATCTTTCTCACTAATATTGTAGGGAATTTTATCCCATCCATTATAGGGGTCATTAATACAATCATTAATAACATACGGAAGTAAAAATTTTTCATTTGTTTCTGGACTAAAAATAATTAATCTTCTTTCACCTATTTTGTCAGGATCTAAACGACCAGATACTTGACCTTCATATGTTTTACCTTTATATGTGTAAATATAATGAATATAGCTACCAGACTTTGATTTACTTGATCTTGATAGAATACCAACGTTATATTTTCTTTTATTTTTCATAGAGGTTTTAGCATGGTTTGTATTATATAAACTGATTAAAAGCATCATTATAAAAAAACCTATTAACACCAACCATTGAATAATATTTTCTTTGTTGTCAACTAAATATTTTAGAATTGATTTCACTATAATAACTCTTCATTTACTATATTCGGTAAAGTCACCTTTAATAAAGGTTCTTCTTCCATGGCACGTTTAATTGCAAAAATAGCTTCTTCGTTTCTAGCCCAAGAGCGACGAGCAATTCCGTTATTCACATCCCAATGCAACATTGATTTCAAGCGTTGTTCAGCATCAGAAGATCCATCCAATAACATACCGAATCCACCATTGATTACTTCGCCCCAACCAACGCCGCCGCCGTTGTGAATAGAAACCCAAGTTGCACCTCGGAAACTGTCGCCAATGACATTATGAATCGCCATATCGGCTGTGAATTTTGATCCATCATAAATATTAGATGTTTCACGGAAAGGCGAATCTGTTCCCGAAACATCGTGATGATCACGACCTAAAACCACAGGTCCAATTTCACCTTTTGCAATTGCATCGTTGAATGCTTTCGCAATCTTGATTCGACCTTCGGCATCCGCATATAAAATACGAGCTTGTGATCCAACCACCAATTTATTTTGTTGCGCTCCTTTAATCCACGTGATATTATCCTGCATTTGTTGCTGAATTTCTTGTGGAGAATGCAGCATGATTTCTTCTAAAACTTGGCAAGCAATTTCGTCTGTCTTTTGTAAATCTTCAGGTTTCCCCGACGTACAAACCCAACGGAAAGGTCCAAATCCATAATCGAAACACATTGGTCCCATAATATCTTGGACATACGACGGATATTTGAAATCGATGCCGTTTTCTGCCATCACATCAGCACCGGCACGAGAAGCTTCCAATAAGAATGCGTTCCCGTAATCAAAGAAATACGTTCCCTTTGCGGTATGTTTATTCACAGCTGCTGCATGACGACGTAACGATTCTTGTACTTTCTGTTTGAATAATTCTGGATTATTCGCCATCATTTCATTGGCTTCTTCAAAGGATAATCCAACTGGATAATATCCTCCTGCCCAAGGATTATGTAATGAAGTTTGATCTGAACCTAAATCGATGTAGAGATTCTCTTGGTCAAATTTTTCCCAAACCTCAACAATATTTCCATCGTAAGCAATCGAAACAACTTCTTTGTCTTCTTTCGCTTTTCGAACACGAGTGACTAATTCATCCAAATCCGAAATCACTTCATCGACCCAACCTTGTTCATGGCGTTTCCAAGTCGCTGCAGGATTTACTTCAGCTGTTACCGAAATCACGCCTGCAATATTTCCAGCTTTTGGTTGTGCACCCGACATTCCACCTAAACCAGCGGTTACAAATAACTTACCAGCTGTTCCGTTCGAATCGATTTTACGACAACCATTCATAACAGTAATCGTTGTTCCGTGAACAATTCCTTGCGGGCCAATGTACATATAACTTCCGGCTGTCATTTGTCCGTATTGTGAAACCCCTAAGGCATTCATTTTTTCCCAATCATCCGGTTTCGAATAATTCGGAATCACCATTCCATTTGTTACCACTACACGAGGTGCATTTTTGTGCGAAGGAAATAAACCCATCGGATGACCTGAATACATCACCAAAGTTTGTTCGTCGGTCATTTCCGACAAATATTTCATTGTTAAAAGATATTGTGCCCAGTTCTGGAAAACAGCTCCATTTCCTCCATAGGTGATTAATTCTTCTGGATGTTGTGCAACTGCATGATCCAAGTTATTTTGAATCATTAATTGAATGGCTTTTGCTTGTTCCGAATTTCCTGGATAATCTGTAATTGGGCGAGCAAAAATTTTGTAATCAGGCATCAAACGATACATATAAATTCGTCCGAAATCTTCTAATTCTTGTTTAAATTCTGGAATTAATTCTGCATGATCTTTTGGTTCGAAATAACGTAACGCATTTTTTAAGGCTAATTTCTTTTCATCTTCCGATAAAATTTCTTTTCGCTTTGGCGCGTGACTTACGTTAGGATTTCTGTCTTTTTTTTGAGGTAAAACAGAAGGAATACCTTGTTTTATTTGTTCATGAAAAGTCATTTTTTTGTATTTTATGTTTTGCGTTGAACGTTATAAGTTTTACGATTTTTTGTTGTTATTCTGAGCTTGTTGAGGAATCTCGTTCAAATTACATTTCTTTCATCAAATCTTTATCAATCAAAAATAATAGAACAAATCCAATGAAATAGCAAAGCAAATCAATCCACGAAAAAGAAGTTCCGATGATTATTCGAACTGCTTTGTTATGTCCTAAAACAATCATTTCTATAAAATTGAAATATTGTAAAATTTCAACTACAAAAGAAAATATCAACGTAAAAATTGCAATGTTAATCGCTTTTGTGTTGATAAATGCTTTGATAAAATAGTAAATAAAAATCACGACTAAAATATCACCAACGTAAGGTCGGATAATGGCATCGTGTACATATAAAGCAATAAGCACTTCTAAAATAAAAATGATTAAGGCGATGATAAAGGATTTGATATGGAATCGAAACATATTTTATTGATGGTTGATATTTTTATATTGAATGTTTTCTTTAATTTTTCGTCACTTCGAGTGATTTTCGTTGCGTAGCAAGAGAAAATTGTATCGAGAAGTAGGACGAATTAGTATTACATCTAAGTTTTCGATACAGAAATCAGAGATTTCTACTCGAACTGACGTAATTTATTTCATCAATACAATCAAAACTTCATAATCAAATCTTGGAAATCATCTGTTTGCAACAAATCGATAATATTATTGATATCATCTCCAATCAAACGATCGTCTTCTAATTTTGGACATACCGAGCGAACAGCAGCAAAAACTTGCTCTAAGTAAGGACTTGTTTGCTTTGGTCGTCTAAATTCTAAACCTTGGCAAGCATACATCAGCTCAATAGCTAAAATACGTTCCACATTGTCTAAGACTTGATTGAATTTTCGTCCCGAAATACTTCCCATCGAAACGTGATCTTCTTGTCCTAATGAAGTCGGAATACTATCGGCAGAAGCAGGGAAACATAAGGTTTTGTTCTCCGTACATAATGCAGCCGAAGTATATTGTGGAATCATAAAGCCAGAATTTAAACCAGAACTTTCTGTTAATAATTTTGGTAACCCGTATTTCCCTTCGATTAATAAATATTGACGACGATCCGAAATATTTCCTAATTCAGAAGCGGCAACTGTCGCATAATCTAAGACCATTGCTAATGGTTGTCCGTGGAAATTTCCGCCAGAAATAGCTTCTTCATCTGATACTACGATTGGATTATCAGTAACAGAATTTAATTCAATTTCAGCTAATTCTTGTAAATGGAAAAATGCATTTCGTGATGCACCATGAACTTGAGGCATACAACGCAATGAATATGGATCTTGTACACGACCACATTCTGCGTGAGAGAAAGCGATTTCAGAACCTTTCAATAAATTTCGCATACGTTCTGCAACCAATAAAGTTCCTTTGAATGGACGAACTTGGTGTAATTCTTCTTCGAATGGACGAGGCGAACCTTCGTATGCTTCCAGTGATAAAGCACCCGCAACGTCAGCTAAATTCAGTAAATATTCGAATTTTTCTAAGCCATTTAACGCATGAGATAAAATGAATTGCGTTCCATTAATTAATCCTAAACCTTCTTTCGCAGAAAGATGTAAAGGTTGTAAATTGTGTTTGGCTAACGCTTCTTTTGTTGAAACAATTGTATTGCCATCCCAAACTTTTCCTTCACCAATCAATGGTAAAAATAAATGTGATAATGGCGCTAAATCTCCAGATGCTCCAACAGATCCTTTTTCAGGAACGACCGGAATAATATCTTTTTCGACCATTAGTAAAATTCGTTCCACAACATCTAAAGTCACACCAGAATATCCTTTTGATAAAGCATGTGCTTTTGCAATTAACATGGTTTTAGAAATTTCTTTCTTGATTGGATTTCCAACACCAACCGCATGACTGATTAATAAATTATGTTGAAGTTGACGCGTTTCTTCTTCCGAGATTTTAGTGTCGCAAAGTGGTCCAAAACCAGTGTTAATTCCATAAACTGTTTGACCAGAAGCAACTATTTTAGCAACGTTTTGTTGCGATTTTAAGATTTGTTGTTTACTCGCTTCATTAAGTTCAATTTCGATGTTTCCTTCTTTGATTCCTTTGTAATCCTCGAACGAAAGAAAATCGATACCGTAAGTTTTCTTGATCATTTTTTCGAATTTGTGATACTTCAAAGATAATCTTTTCATTGATTTGATAAAAGATAGAAATCATTTCAGATGTAATAAATTGAGATTTGATAAGGTTTTATAACACTATCTTTTATAAATTTGCTAAAATTTTTATGTAATGTGTGATAAACATCTTCATGACGAAATGGGGGACGACCATATTTCAGCAAACTTAGAAACGCCTTTGAGAGCTGATGCATTTGAGTTGTCTGCTGAAGAAAAAGTGGAAAAGATAGAAGCGGATTTCCGTAACATCATGGAAACTTTAGGCTTAGATTTAACAGATGATAGTTTGAAAGGAACGCCAAAACGTGTTGCGAAAATGTTCGTAAAAGAGATTTTTGGTGGTTTATTGCCAGAGCGTAAGCCTGGAATGTCAACTTTCGAAAATAAATATAACTACAATCAAATGTTGGTTGAAAAGGATATCGTGGTTTATTCGACTTGCGAGCATCACTTTTTACCAATCGTTGGACGTGCACATGTTGGTTACATCTCGAAAGGGAAAGTAATCGGATTGTCTAAAATGAATCGTATTGTAGAATATTATGCAAAACGTCCGCAAGTACAAGAGCGTTTGACAATGCAAATTGTGAAAGCAATGCAAGAAGCGTTAGGTACAGACGATGTAGCATGTATTATTGATGCGAAACATTTGTGTGTAAATTCGCGCGGAATCAAAGACATCGAATCAAGTACAGTTACTGCCGAATATGGTGGAGCATTTAAAGATAACGAGCAATTAAGAAAAGAGTTTATTTCGTACATCGGAATGAAAACTACTTTCAATGTTTAAAATATAAATCCTATAAAATGGTAAAAGAAAATCAATTAAAATTACATAATTCCTTAACGGGACAGAAAGAAACGTTCGAACCAATTAATCAAGATAATGTTGGAATGTATGTTTGTGGACCTACCGTTTACAGTAATGTGCATCTTGGGAATGTGCGTACGTTTATGTCATTTGATATGATTTATCGTTACCTAAAATTTTTGGGTTACAAAGTTCGTTATGTTCGTAATATTACGGATGCTGGGCATTTAACAGATGATGGAAATGTAGAAAATGATCGTTTTGTAAAGCAATCTAAATTAGAGAAATTAGAACCAATGGAAATCGTACAGAAATATACGGTCGATTTTCATAAAGTTTTAGAAAAATTTAATTTACTTCCTCCAACAATCGAGCCTACAGCAACGGGACATATTTTAGAACAAATTGCTTTAGCGGAGAAATTAATTGATTTAGGATTTGCTTATGAAGTAAACGGATCAGTTTATTTTGATGTAGAAGCTTACAACAAAAAAGGACTTGATTATGGTGAATTGAGTAACCGTAACATCGAAGAATTAATCAATAATACAAGAGATTTAGACGGGCAAGGAGAGAAGAAAAATCCAGTTGATTTTGCACTTTGGAAAAATGCTTCGCCTGCTCACATTATGCGTTGGGCTTCGCCTTGGGGAGATGGTTTCCCTGGTTGGCACTTAGAATGTACAGTGATGAGTACAAAATATCTTGGCGATTATTTCGATATTCATGGAGGAGGAATGGATCTTAAATTCCCTCACCACGAATGCGAAATTGCGCAAGCAAAAGGTTCTAACGGTCACGAACCAGTAAAATATTGGATGCATGCAAATATGTTGACTATGAATGGTCAGCGTATGAGTAAATCGACAGGGAATTACATTTTGCCAATGCAATTAGTGAATGGTGAAAATGATTTCTTCGAAAAACCATTTCATCCAGCTGTTGTACGTTTTTGTTTCTTACAAGCGCATTATCGTAGTGTTTTAGATATTTCGAATGATGCAATGTTAGCTTCAGAAAAAGGATATAATCGTTTGGTTGAAGCATTAAAAACACTAGAAACAATTACACCAAAGAAAACTTCTACCGTTAATATTGATGAATTAGAAACGAAATTATATACCGCAATGGATGATGATTTCAATACGCCGATATTGATCGCACATTTATTTGATGCAGTGAAAATGATTAATTCAATCAAAGATAGTTTCGAGAATATTATAGCAGAAGATTTAGAACGTTTAAAAGCAATTATGAATGGTTTTGTTCATGATGTTTTAGGTTTGGATACAGAAGCTGCAAACGAAAGTTCAGATAAATTAGATGGTGTTGTAAAAATGCTAATCGAAATGCGTAATCAGGCACGTGTAGATAAAAATTGGGCATTATCAGATCAAATTCGTGATGAATTAAGTGCATTAGGTATCCAACTAAAAGACGGCGCTGACGGAACAACTTTCACTTTTTAAGAAAGATTTATAAAATATTTAACCCACTTAGAAATAAGTGGGTTTTTTTGTATCTCTCAATTTTAGATTACTTTTGTAAGGATTTATTCAACAGGATGAAAAAAACAATCATTGGTTTATTTTTATTAGGAGCTGTTGTAGCGCAAGCTCAGGAGGATTCAATAAAAGTTTTAAAACCATTAAAAGGATCATCAACAAATGATTCGGTTACATATTATAAAACCAAAATAGACGATTATAAGTTTTGGACAAATGGCAGAAAACCAGAGGTTTTGGATACGACATTAAGTATCAAAAACTATTATAATCAAAATTTTATTCGCAATGATGCGTTCGGAAAATTATTTTTTCCGAATGTTGGTGGTGTAGTGGTGGATTTGGAGTATCAAAATACGCCATTCAATCCGTCGATGTTACCAACTGGTAAAAAATACAATTATTATTATGCAAATGATATCAAATATTATGATGTCAAAACGCCATATACCGAGTTTATTTACGAGAATGGTGTTAAAGAAGGTAACTTTTTGTCTTCAACATTTTCGCATAATTTCAACAAGCAATTCAATTATACGTTTCATTATCGTGGATTAATTTCTGAAGGTCGTTATCGTCATGAAAAAGCGCAGAATAATACCTTTGTTTTTTCATCAAATTATAAAACAAAATCGGAACGTTTCAAATTGTGGTGGAACTATGCAGCACAAAATCTGAAAAATAATGAGAACGGTGGAATAGAAGATATCAACGATTTTATTTTGCAAGATGATCGCAGAATGACAAATGTTCGTAATATTCCCGTGAATTCGCAGACAGCAAAATCTGAATTTGATGCACGTCGAATTGAATTGAATGCTTCGTACGGAATCTTAAAAAAAATGAATGAAAAAGATTCGACTTTTTATAATCCAATTGAATTGAAGAATAAATTTTCGTATGAAAAACAAAAATATCGCTACGAGGATACGTCACCAAACGGAACTTTATATTCTACACCGATTATTACAGGAATGGATTATAGAAGTAAAAAGAGTTTTACAGATTTATCCAATACGACAACTGCTGGTTTTCAGTGGACAGATCGTGTGAAGATAGAGGCTGGTGTTAAATTCCAGAATTTGCGCGTTTTTGCTGATCAAGCCATGACGATTGTTGCAGTTCCAAAGCAAATAGAGGAAAATCTTTTTGGAGTTGTTGGAAAAGTGGATTTTGATTGGAATGAAAAATTGAAACTTTACGGAAATGTTGAATATCTGCAATCTGATAATTACAAAAGTGTTTACAATGTAGATGCGGTTTTAGATGTGACGCCGAAAGAAGGTTATACATTGAGTGCTGGAGCGGTTATTCAGTCAAAACTTCCTTCGTTGAATGCAGTTTACAATCAAAGTTTCTTTAATAATTTTAATTACGTTAATAAATTTGAAACAGAAAATGTTCAAAATATTTTTGCAAAGTTAAAGTTAGATAAAGTTAATACAACCTTAGAAGCCTCAATTTATAATATTGACAATAAAGTATATTTAAACGAATTGTTGGTTTATAAACAATTGACGGATAATATTAATTATTTCAAGATAAAAGGTGAAAATCATTTACGTTTCGGAAAGATTAATTTGGTTTCGACAGCGCAATATCAAAAAGTAACGAAAAACGAAGAATATATGCCTTTGCCAGATTTCTTAATTCGTGAAACATTGTATTGGCAAGGAGAATTATTCAACAAGAATGCTCAATTACAAGCTGGTATTAATGCAACATATTTTACGAAATACAATGGTTTGCGTTACATCCCAATTTTGAACGAATTTGCATTGCAAGATCCAGCAAGTATACAAGAGATTGGTGGTTATCCTATTTTGGATGTTTTTATCAATTTCAAGGTTCGTAATATGCGTTTTTACATTCGTGGTGAGCATATCAATGCGTCGTTGACAAAAGAACCTGATTATTTTGCAGCGCCAAATGTTCCGTACCGAGATTTCAAATTTCAACTTGGCTTGAAATGGAATATTTTTAGTTAAAAAAAGACAAATTATATAGAAAAACGACTTCTTGATGAGGTCGTTTTTTCTGTCCAAAATTATTTGTGTAGAATGATTCTAAATAGTTAATTTTAGGAAAATTTTATACATGAAAAAATTCCTACTTTTATTTTGTTTGATTTTCTCGCAAATCGGTTTTTCGCAAGAGAAATTAACAATTGGTGAAATCCAAAAAATAAATTCTAAAATCTTAAATACTGAACGAGAAATTTGGGTGAATCTTCCCGAGTCGTATACCAATAATAAACTTCAAAAAGTAAATTATCCAGTGATTTATGTGTTAGATGCCGAATCTAATTTTACATTTTTAACAGGCGTAGTTTCTAAATTTCAATCTGGTTTTTATCCGGAAATGCCCGAATCGATTATTGTTGGAATTACAAATAAAAATGGTGATCGAACAAAAGATTTTACACATGTGAATGATGTTAATTTCCTCAATTTTATTCAAACTGAATTGTTTCCTTTTATGCAGAAAAATTATCGTGTGAATGATTTTCGTTTGTTAATTGGACATTCTTTGGGTGGCTATTTTGCGTTGAAAACCTTGTACAATCACCCCAAAACTTTCAATGGATATGTTGCGCACGATCCAAGTATTTGGTTTAATGACAAAGAATTATTGAATCTTTATCAAAACTTAGAAAATCATTCTTTCGAGAATCGATTTTTGATGATTACGCAAGTCGGAGAAGGTCAAAATACAAATCATTTACGCGATCATTATCAAAGCATAAAAAAGGTGGACGAACGTTTGAAATTTTCGAAGAATAAATCGTTGAATTATCATTACAAACAATATGTTGACGAAGAACATGGTTCGGTTCCGATGATTGGCTCGATTGATTATTTACGTTGGCAGTTTGATGGTTATCGTGTGAATATTAAAGAGATTCCGAATCAACCAAATTTGGTAAAAGATTCGTTTGAATCGATTTCTAGAAAGTTGAATTATTCTTTTCAACCAACAGAAACGTATATCAACAATGTTGCAAATTATCTGGTAAAACAAAAGAAAACGGATTTAGCAAAACAGTTTTTTGAACAAAATCTGAAAAATTTTCCTGAAAGTTTACAAACAAAAGAAGAATTGAAAAAATTCCTGGACTCGAATAAAAATTAGTAATTTGGTAAAAACATTTTGATGAAAAAATTACTCTATTTAACAACTTTACTAACGACAACTGCATTTGCGCAAGAATTACAATTAGATCAAGCCAAAAAAATATTTGAATTACCAACGCATTGTATCAAGACTGAGTATCCGAATAAACTAGGAAATGTTTTGGGAAGTGATCAGGATTTGAAAACGCCAAAGCAATTGCGTCCAATTTTTTATGGATGTTTTGATTGGCATTCGTCTGTGCATGGATTTTGGTCGATTGTGAAATTGATGAAAGATTTTCCTGAATTGGATCAGAATAATCAGGTTAGAAATGAGTTAAATCAATTGATTACAGCAGAAAATGTTGCGGTTGAAATGGCCTTTTTCAATGATAAAAATAACAAGAATTTCGAACGTACATACGGTTGGGCTTGGTTGTTACAATTGCAAATGGAATTAAATAATTGGCAAGATAAAGATGCGCAAGTTTGGGCAAAAAATCTGAAACCTTTGAGTGATTTGATTATTATTCGATACAAAGAATATTTGCCGAAATTAGTTTATCCAATTCGTACAGGTACGCATGATAACACAGCTTTTGGTTTGAGCTTAGCGATCGATTATGCACGTTCTGTGAATGATAAAACATTCGAAAAAGTGATTACCGATAATGCAAATCGTCTTTATTTAAAAGATAAAAGTTGCAATATTGCTTTCGAACCAAGTGGATCAGATTTTCTTTCGGCTTGTTTGGAAGAGGCTTTGTTGATGTCTAAAATTCATCCGCATGATGAATATAAAAAATGGTTGAAATCATTTTTACCACAATTGTTTGATAAAAAACATGAGCTAAAACCTGGAATTGTTTCGGATCGTACGGATGGGCAATTGGTTCATTTGGATGGTTTGAATTTTAGTCGTGCAACGGCTTTGTATCAAATTTCTGCAAAATTACCAGAGTTAAATTATTTGAATGATTGGGCAAATCATCACTTCAATTATTCGTTCAATAATATTTCAAATGATGATTATATGGGAAGTCATTGGTTGGGAACTTTTGCACTTTATGCGCTGAAAACCAAACGTGAAACTAAAAATTAGCTAATAATAGGGATTTTATAACGATAGAATTGAATCTAAATTTGTTTCAAACAAAACTATACGAAACATTAAATTTTAATTCTATGAAAAAATATTTTTATATCGTCATTGCAGTTTTAGGTCTTGCAGCATTCGGATTTAGTCAATATTCGAAAAGTCAATTAGAAGATCAATTGGCTAAAACAGGGAAATGCGTAGAAGGTGTTGTTGTGGAAACTAGCGGAACATTTAAACGTCCGAAAGCAACTATACAATATCCTGTGAATGATGAAGTTTATGAAGTTACTTTACGATCTAGAGCAGACGTGGACGAAGTTGTATTGATGAAATATGATACGCTGAATCCAGAAGAAGTGTTGCTTGTAGATAATTGTAATTAATTATAGTCTCAAGTTTAAATGAAAAATCCACCAAGTAATTGGTGGATTTTTTTATAGAGATGAATTATTTCTAACGATTAAATTTCTTCTAATGTTGGAATAAATTCTTCTTCAATTTCTTTGAAAGTAGCTTCCAAATCAACTAAATTATCTTGTGTAACTAACTTTGTGCGATAAGGTTTAAAATTTGGAATTCCTTTGAAATAATTGGTATAATGCATACGTGTTTCCAAAATTCCTGTACGTTCACCTTTCCAATCAATCGCCCAATTTAAGTGATTTTTAGCCGCTTCCATTCGTTCTACAATTGTTGGTTCTGGTAACAATTCTCCTGTTTCTCGATAATGTTTAATTTGCTCGAAAATCCAAGGATAACCAATCGCCGCACGACCAATCATCACACCATCAACACCGTATTTTTCTTTGTATTCGATCGCTTTTTGTGGCGAATCAATATCTCCATTTCCAAAAATTGGAATCTCAATATTCGGATTCGATTTTACCTTTGCAATCGGTTCCCAATTTGCTTGTCCTTTATACATCTGCGTACGCGTACGTCCGTGAATTGACAAGGCTTTGATACCTGTTTCTTGCAAACGTTCTGCAACTTCATAAATGTTAATCGAATCAGAATCCCAACCCAAACGCGTTTTAACAGTAACTGGTAAATGTGTACTTTCAACAACAGATTTTGTTAAACGTACCATCAAATCTATATCTTTTAATACACCAGCTCCAGCGCCTTTACAAACCACTTTTTTTACAGGACATCCAAAGTTAATATCAACAATATCAGGCTGAACAGTCTCGACAATTTTAGCTGACATCGCCATGGCTTCTTCATCTCCACCAAAAATCTGAATACCAATAGGACGTTCGTAATCAAAAATATCTAATTTTTGACGACTTTTTATTGCATCACGAATCAATCCTTCAGATGAAATAAACTCTGTATACATCAAGTCTGCACCATGCATTTTGCATAGGCGACGAAATGGCGGATCACTCACATCTTCCATTGGTGCAAGCAATAAAGGGAAGTCTGGTAATTCTATGTTTCCTATCTTTACCACGAAATAATTTTTTGCAAAATTACATAAAACTTATGAAAGAAGAACGAAAGTCCGAAGGTGTAAATCAATATTTAAAATTTTCTGCGATGGGAATACAGATGGCGGTAACGATTGCGTTATTTGCTTGGTTAGGAACTTTTTTGGATAAAAAAATGGAAACAGAGAAGCCATTATGGACGGCTGGCTTATCTTTGCTGGGAGTTTTTGCAGGATTATATTTGATGTTGAAGCAATTACCAAAAAAATAATTTTAATGATTAAGAAATTTATTCTTTTAGCACTTTTTTTTATTGCAATGGTTGCAATTTTTTGTGGTATTCATTACGCAATTGTTGCGCATTATAATTTTAGCGAAAATCCGCTAATTGTTCCAAAAATGTATTTAATAATTGGATTAATTACATTAATGATTTTGCAAGTTGGTTGTTTTGTGAAGATAAAATTTCCAGAATATGTTGGTTTTGCCTTTATGGGAGGGATGATTGCGAAGATGGCAATTGTATTAGCATTGATTGTTGTGAATGAACAAATTAAATCAAATGTTGTGCAATTAATTATAAGTTATTTTGTAATTTTGCTAGCCGAAGTTTTAGTGTTTATTCGCTTAATTAATTTAAAGTTAAAAAAAGTTTAATGATTTTTAGCATTTGACTTTGGTAAGTGGTTAATTTACTATAATTTTGCACGCAATTTAGAAACAAAGGAATTATACATGAAATTTTCAGCGTTATTAGCGTTTTTATTACTTTTCAATTTCGGATTTGCCTCTACAGCGGTTCCGCACGAAAGTCTTCCAAAAACGTTTGAGGAGTTAATTAAAAGTGAGCAAGTAAAAAGTCAAGAGGAAGCTGCTAAAGTGAAATCTGGCGAATCTACATTTAACCCAGTGCCAGGTATCATGCATCACATTGCAGATGCACACGATTGGCATTTATGGGGAGAAGGAGAAAAAAGTGTAGGAGTTGCATTACCTGTTATTTTATGGGATAATGGTTTACAAGTTTTTATGTCTTCTAAATTTCACCACAATGAAGCGGTTGTTGAAAGTAACGGAAATTACTACATCAACTACCACGAAAAAATCTACAAAACAGATGCGCAGGGTACAATTAAACCTCACGTAGACGAAAAAGGAGCTATTCATTTAGAGAATGAAAAACCATTAGATTTTTCTATTACGAAAAACGTAACATCAATGTTAATCTCTTTCGTGATTTTAATCTTAGTTTTCTCTGCAGTTGCATCTAACTACAAAAAAGGAAATATGGTACCAAAAGGTATCGCAGGATTTATCGAACCAATTATTCTTTTTGTTCGTGATGAAGTAGCGATTCCAAATATTGGTGAGAAAAAATACGCGAAATTTATGCCTTATTTATTAACGTTATTTTTCTTCATTTGGATCAACAATTTATTAGGATTGTTACCAGGTGCAGCTAACGTTACAGGTAATATCGCAGTTACATTTGTATTAGCATTAATCGCATTAATCGTAATTAATTTCTCAGGAAACAAAGGTTACTGGGGACATATGTTATGGATGCCAGGTGTACCGGTTCCAGTAAAATTAATCTTAGCTCCAATTGAGTTAATCGGAATTATTACAAAACCTTTCGCCTTAATGATTCGTTTATTTGCGAACATTACAGCAGGTCACATTATTATTATGTCGTTAATTTCGTTAATCTTTATTTTCCAAACAGAAGCTATGGCAGGTGGATCTATTCCATTAGCGTTATTTATCTACTGTTTAGAGTTATTAGTAGCCGCACTACAAGCGTTCGTATTCACAATGTTAGTTTCGTTATTTATCGGAACAGCAGTAGCAGACCACGATCACCATTAAGAATAGAATATAAAAAACAATAAAATAATTTTTTAATAATTAAATACAATTATCATGACAGGAAGTATTGCAGCAATCGGAGCTGGTTTAGCAGTTTTAGGAGTTGGTTTAGGTATCGGTAAAATCGGTGGATCAGCTATGGAAGGAATCGCTAGACAACCAGAAGCGGCTTCAAAAATTCAAACAGCTATGATTATCGCAGCAGCCTTAATCGAGGGTGCAGGTTTATTCGGTATCGTAGTTGCGTTATTAGGTAACGGATAATATTTGAATTAAAAATTAGCTTCAATAACGGTTGGTTGTTGAAGCTAATTCATTAAAAAATTAATTAGTAAAAAATAAAATTTAATACATACACACAATGGATTTAATTACACCTTCAGTTGGTCTTATTTTTTGGACTGCGGTCGTATTTATCATCTTATTAGTATTGTTAAGATCATTAGCTTGGAAACCAATTTTATCTGCAGTTAAAGAAAGAGAACAATCTATCGAGGATGCATTAAACGCAGCTAAAAAAGCGAAAGAAGAGATGGCTTTATTAAACGCTCAAAACGAGAAAATCATGAAAGAAGCTCGTGCTGAACGTGATGCTATCTTAAAAGAAGCGCGTGAAATGAAAGAAAATATCATCAACGAGGCAAAAAATTCTGCAACTGTAGAAGCAAACAAATTAATTGAAAATGCTAAGTCAGCTATCCAAAATGAAAAGGCATCAGCGATGGCTGATATCAAAAATCAAGTTGGGCAGTTGTCAATTGAAATTGCTGAAAAAATCTTAACTAAAGAATTGTCAGACAAATCGGCACAAGAAGCTTTAGTGAATGATGTTATAGATCAAGTTAAATTCAATTAATCATGGCAGGATTCAGAGCAGCACATAGATATGCTAAAGGTTTGATGGAGTTTGCGAATGGAGCAAGCCAAACAGATGTAGTGTATGCTGAAATGAATGATGTTCGCAAAGTCATTAAAGAGAATGATGATTTAAGAGTTTTCTTAAATTCTCCGGTGATTGATGCAAAGAAAAAAGAAGCTGTATTGAGTGAGATTTTCAAATCTTTATCAAAAACTTCTCAAACATTCATTTCGTTAGTCGTAAGACATGGTAGAGAAAATATTTTGTCTAAAATTGCAGATCAGTTTATTTCATTATACGATTTAGCAAATAATATTGTAACAGCAGAAATTACTTCGGCAGTGCAATTAGATCAAAATACAATTGATAATATTGTAGCAAAAGCGAAACAAACTTTAGCTGCAAATAGTCAAGTAAAAGTAGAGAACAAAATTGATGCATCTTTAATTGGAGGTTTCGTTTTTAAAATTGGAAACAATCAAGTTGATTCGTCAATCAAAACTAAGTTAGCTACATTAAAAAAAGATTTTTCGAAAAACGAATACATTCCTAAATTTTAAATATTTCAGAAATGCCAGAAATAAATCCAGCTGAAGTTTCAGCTATATTAAAACAACAACTTACAAGCTTTGATTCATCAGTTGAATTAGCAGAAGTAGGAACCGTTCTAACTGTTGGGGATGGTATTGCTCGTGTTTACGGGTTAGATAATGCTCAATACGGAGAATTAGTAGAATTCTCAAACGGGTTAGAAGGAATGGTACAAAACCTTGAAGAAGACAACGTAGGTATTGTACTTTTCGGACCTTCAAAAGGTATTAAAGAAGGTGACACTGTAAAACGTACAAACAAAATTGCATCTATTAACGTAGGTGAAGGAATGTTAGGACGTGTTGTAGATATGTTAGGAAATCCTATCGATGGTAAAGGACCAATCGAAGGACAATTATATGAAATGCCTATCGAGCGTAAAGCTCCTGGGGTTATCTATCGTCAACCAGTAAACGAACCATTACAAACAGGTATCGTTTCTATTGACTCGATGATTCCAATTGGACGTGGACAACGTGAGTTAATCATTGGTGACCGTCAAACAGGTAAAACTTCTGTTGCTTTAGATGCAATCTTAAATCAAAAAGAGTTTTACGATAGAGGAGAAACAGTTTTCTGTATCTATGTTGCAGTAGGACAAAAAGGTTCTACAGTAGCAGGTATCATGAAAACATTACAAGACCACGGTGCAGATAAATATACAGTAGTAGTTGCTGCTAATGCATCTGATCCTGCTCCAATGCAAGTATATGCTCCAATGGCAGGTGCTGCAATCGGAGAGTACTTCCGTGACTCTGGTCGTCCAGCGTTAATTGTTTATGATGATTTATCTAAACAAGCCGTTGCATACCGTGAGGTGTCTTTATTATTACGTCGCCCACCAGGACGTGAAGCATATCCTGGAGACGTTTTCTACTTACACTCTCGTTTATTAGAGCGTGCTGCAAAAGTAATCAAAGATGATGCAATCGCATCTCAAATGAATGATTTACCAGAATCTATGAAAGGTATCGTAAAAGGTGGTGGTTCTTTAACTGCTTTACCAATTATCGAAACTCAAGCTGGTGATGTTTCTGCATATATCCCAACAAATGTAATTTCGATTACAGATGGACAAATCTTCTTAGAGTCTGATTTATTCAACTCAGGTGTTCGTCCAGCAATCAACGTAGGTATCTCTGTATCTCGTGTTGGTGGTTCTGCACAAACAAAACCAATGAAAAAAGTATCTGGTACATTAAAATTAGACCAAGCACAATATCGTGAGTTAGAAGCTTTCGCAAAATTTGGTTCTGATTTAGATGCAGCTACAATGAACGTAATTGGTAAAGGTGAACGTAACGTTGAGTTATTAAAACAAGGTGTTAACGCTCCAATTCCAGTTGAAGAACAAGTAGCAGTTATTTATGCGGGTACTAATGGTATGTTGAAAAACGTTCCAGTTAACCAAGTGAAAGAGTGGCAAGGTGACTTTGTTGAGTTAATGCGCAACAAATATGCAGACACTTTAACATCTATCCGTTTAGGTAAATGGACTGATGAAATTATGGATGTATTGAAGAAAGTTATCACAGAAACTACTTCTAAATACTAATAAAATATAAATGAAACTTAGAGGTTTCTGAATCTCTAAGTTCCTTTTAATCCTTCATCTTAAATAGAATTATGCCAAATTTAAAAGATATACGTAACCGTATTACTTCTGTAGGTTCTACAATGCAGATTACAAGTGCTATGAAATTAGTTTCTGCTGCAAAACTAAAACGTGCTACAGATTCTATCGTACAGTTACGTCCTTATGCAGATAAATTACGTGAACTTTTACAAAATGTAAGTTCTACTTTAGAAGCTGAAGTAGGAGGTGCATTAACAGAAGAGCGCGAAGTTAATAAAGTACTTTTAGTCGTTATTAACTCGAATAGAGGTTTATGTGGAGGATACAACTCAAGCATCATCAAAAAAGTAAATGCGTTATTAGCTGGCGAATTAGCAAGTAAACACGTAGAGATTTTAGCAATTGGTAAAAAAGCTAATGATACTTTTAGTAAAACACAAACTATCTATAAAAATGCATCAAGCATTTGGGATAATTTAAATTTTGCAGATGTGGCTGAAATTGCAGACGATTTAGTAGAGAAATTTACTGTAGGTGACTTTGATCAAATCAGAATTATCTACAATCAATTTCAAAATGCAGCTGTTCAAATTGTACAAGACGAACAATTTTTACCAGTCGTTTTAGAGAAAACTGAAGAAGAAGCAAACAATTCAGCAGAGTTAGATTATATCTTCAACCCTTCGAAAGAAGAAATTTTAAGAGACTTGATCCCTCAAACGTTGAAAACGCAATTATTCAAAGCCGTATTAGATGCTAACGCTTCTGAACATGGTGCACGTATGACTGCAATGCATAAAGCAACAGACAACGCAAGCGAATTACAAAAAGGATTGAAAATTCAATACAACAAAGCTCGTCAAGCTGCTATTACAAACGAGATCTTAGAGATCGTTGGTGGTGCAGAAGCATTGAATGCGTAAGAACAAAGACTTATATTATTTTAAATAGAAAAGCAACTTCATCTCGAAGTTGCTTTTTTTATAATGTTTACTTTAGATTATAAAGAAGTAATAAAACTTTTAATAGATTCTAACAATTGTATTTATCATTCAGAATAAAAATCTATAAAACACTTTTGAATAATTAGTCTTTAACATATTATTGAAGAAATACTTCTACTTAGTTATTACTTTATTCAGGATGATAATTTTTGTAATCATATATCTAATTAGAATTCTTATTAGTTCAATCTTATTATAAGTTAGAATGAAATAAATTATTTCCTCAAGACATTTCAATAAAAATATCAAGTGATTTTACCTAAAACCTAAGGAGGTTTTAATTAAAACGTCTCGACGTTTTATATCAAACAAAAAGTCCTAAGCAATGCTCAGGACTTTTCTATTGTTATAATCGAAACTTAGTTTCTACTTATTTCATTTGAAATAATGGGCGAGAAGACATAAACTCATTTACACGATCTGCAACTCCATCAATGATTTCTTCGTTATCAATATTCATTAATACTTCGTCAATCAAGTCAGCAACAGTTTGCATATCTGCTTCAACCAACCCACGAGTTGTTACAGCTGCCGTACCCAAACGAATCCCCGATGTAACGAAAGGAGATTTATCATCGAAAGGAACCATGTTTTTGTTACAAGTGATTTCTGCCAAAACTAAAGCGTTTTCTGCTTGTTTCCCAGAAATACCTTTGTTACGTAAGTCGATCAACATACAGTGATTATCTGTACCTCCAGAAACAATGTCGTATCCTTTTGCAACTAATGCCGCAGCCAAAGCTTTCGCATTCTTCACAACTTGTACAATATAGTCCATATAACCGTCAGATAACGCCTCTTCAAAAGCAACAGCTTTAGATGCGATTACATGCTCCAAAGGACCACCTTGTGTACCAGGGAATACTGCTCCGTTCAAGATTTGAGACATCATTTTTACTTCACCTTTAGGAGTTTTTGCTCCCCAAGGGTTCTCAAAATCTTTCCCCATCATAATAACTCCACCACGAGGACCACGTAAAGTCTTGTGAGTTGTCGTCGTTACAATATGACAATGAGGCATAGGATCGTTTAAGATTCCGCGGGCGATTAACCCAGCAGGATGCGAGATATCAGCCAATAACAAAGCACCAACTTCATCAGCTACCTCACGAAATTTAGCATAATCTATGTCTCTTGAGTAAGCCGAAGCACCACAAATTATCATTTGAGGCTTTTCTTTACGAGCAGTTTCTGCCATAGCTTCGTAGTCAATTCTCCCCGTCTCTTTATCCACTCCATAGAAAGAAGTTTGGTAAGTTAACCCAGAAAAGTTAACAGGAGAACCGTGTGTTAAGTGACCTCCGTGCGATAAATCGAATCCTAAGATCTTGTCTCCTGGTTTCAAACACGCTAAGTAAACAGCCGCATTTGCCTGAGAACCTGAGTGAGGTTGCACGTTTGCATACTCCGCATTAAACAACGCTTTCAAACGATCAATTGCAATAGTTTCCACTTCGTCCACAACTTCGCAACCACCGTAGTAGCGCTTTCCAGGGTAACCTTCTGCATATTTATTTGTTAAAACAGAACCCATCGCGCGCATTACGTTGTCCGAAACAAAGTTTTCTGACGCGATTAATTCAATTCCATTCAATTGTCTTTCTTTTTCTTCTTCAATCAAATCGAAGATTACATCTTGTGCCATGTTTTGTTTGTATTAATTGTGTTTCAAATATAAGCTTTTATCATTAGAATTTCTAACTGATATATTCGCAATAACCTAAGAATTATCAAAACAATTTTTCCTATCATTTGGGCGTTCCCTTCGGGCGGGCTATCCGTTGCAATCTTTACTTTGTAACTTCGCTATCGCTTTGTTTCACGCAAAGGATTTCCACTACTATCCCTAACGCATCTCGAGTTGTGAGTAATAAGTTCTAAGTTTTGAGTAATAATATTTATACTTTTTTCAGAATCATACCTTATTAATAATTGAAAACTAATTTACTTATTCAAAGGAATTTCAAATGACCTTTCAATAAAAAGGCGTTAAAAAAATGAAGAAATTCGAAGCGATAAAAAAGATTTAACCGATAGGTTTTTAAATCTTTTCGCGTAGAATGAATCATTTTCAGCCGATTTATTGAGGTCTTGATTTTTTTGTTTCGTTTTTTCTTCAAGGAAAAAATGAAAGATGGTTTCTTAGATATTTAAAATTTCTAATTTCTAAACCAACCAACTATCAATTTCTCTCATTAAATTTACAGCATGAAAAACCCTACTTTTTGCATTGGTTTAATGTCTGGAACTTCGTTAGATGGTTTGGATATTTGCTATGTACGATTTGATGGTAACCAACATTTCGAAATTTTACATGCCGAAACTATAGATTATTCATCCGATTGGCGAACAAAACTAACAGAAGCTTTTCAATATTCGGCAATGGATTTATGCCAACTAGATGTAGAGTATGGTTATTTTCTTGGAGAACAAGTAAAAGAATTTATTCATAAAAATAAGATTAGAAAAGTAGATTTTGTTGCATCTCACGGGCAAACTATTTTTCATCAACCGCAGAAATCATTCACTTTGCAAATAGGAAATGGTTTAGCAATTGCGTCGCGTTGTCAACAAAAAGTGGTGTGCGATTTCAGAACACAAGACGTTATTTTAGGAGGACAAGGAGCGCCTTTGGTTCCGATTGGGGACGAATTATTATTTTCTAACTATGATGCATGTTTAAACCTTGGAGGTTTTTCTAACATTTCGATGAATAGAAATGGAAAACGTATTGCATTTGATATCTGCCCAATTAATATTGTCTTGAATCATTATGCAAAACAACTCGGTTTTGATTTTGATAAAAATGGAGAACGAGCAGAACAAGGACATATTAATATCGCATTAGTTGAAGAATTGAATCTTTTGAATTTTTATCATCAACCTTTCCCAAAATCATTAGGTTTTGAATGGGTTATGAATGAGTTTTTAACAATTGTTGATAAGTACGATATTTCTATCGAAGATAAGCTGAGAAGTTGTGTGGAGCATTTCGTAATTCAAATTAAAAATACCTTTGCTTTATATGATATCAACAACGTGTTGATAACTGGAGGAGGAGTTCGAAATACATTTTTTATCAATCGTTTAGGAGAATTATCAACTGTTGAAATCATTATTCCAACTGATAATTTAATCGATTTTAAAGAAGCCTTAATATTTGCATTCCTTGGTTATCGTCGTGTTTATAACGAAATAAATTGTTTGGCATCTGTAACAGGAGCGAGCAAAGACCATTCGTCTGGAATTATATATCACTTATAAAGTCTATCTAAATAATAGAGTTTAAAAAATATTTTATTTACATTTATTCGATAACCAAGAATAAATGCGATATGAAATATTCGAAAAATAAAGATGTTATTTTACTTCATGGCTTATTTGGAAGCCTTAGTAATTGGGGAAATATTATCAAGAATATTGAAATAAATTATAATGTTTATACGCCAACATTTCCTTTATTTTCTACACATTTCAAAAGAAATTCACTTCAAAATTTAGTTCAATTTCTAGAAAATTATATTCAATCTAATAAAATTGAAAATCCAATATTAATTGGAAATTCTTTGGGCGGTCATGTTGTATTGCTGTATGCGTTGGCACATCCAAATTTGGTTGATAAATTGATTTTAGCAGGAAGTTCTGGTTTATTTGAAAACAATTTACAAGCTTCTTTTGTACGTGTGCGAGATTATGAGTATATCAAAAATAAGGTAGAAGAAGTTTTTGAAACAAAAAATGTTGTTACAAAAGAATTGGTAGATGATGTTTTTTCGACCGCTAATACGCCTACAAAAGCTTTGACTATAATTTAAATTGCGCGAGATGCAAAGCGACAAAATTTGAAACATCTTTTACATAAAATAGATCAGCCAGTTTTGTTAGTTTGGGGAAAACAAGATATTGTGACACCGCCAGATGTTGCTGAAGAGTTTTTTGCACATTTACCTAATGCAAAATTAGCTTATATCGATCATTGTGGTCATGTGCCGATGATGGAGCAGCCGATACTTTTTAATCAACATATTAATCAATTTTTAAGTGCTTAAAAATGAATCATCCCGAGTATTTAGCTTTTGCTTTACCAGCTTTTTTTCTTTTTTTATGGCTTGAATATGTAGTTGTTAAAAAGAAGAAATTAAAGAATATCTATAAATATGAAAGTTCAGTTTCTAATATTTCAATAGGAATTGCAGAACGATTATTGAATCTTTTTATTACGGCAAGTTTTTACAATTTGTATGTTTGGATTTACGAAAGTTATCGTCTATTAGATATTTCAAATGCTTGGTGGATTTGGGTTGTGATGCTTCTAGCGACAGATTTTGTCTGGTATTGGTATCATCGTTTGGGACATGAAGTCAATATTTTTTGGGGAGCCCATATTGTGCATCATCAATCCGAAGAATTTAATTTCACGGTTGCGGCACGTATAACGACTTTACAAGCAATTGTTCGCAATGTATTCTGGTGTATTTTGCCTTTTATTGGTTTTCATCCAAATTTAGTAATGACGATTTTGGTGGTTCATGGCGTGTATTCTTTTTTTACACATACGCAGATTTTGGAGAAACAAAAATGGCTCGAATATATTTTTATAACGCCTTCTCTTCATGGTGTTCATCATGCTTCTGACGAAAAATATTTGGACAAAAATTATGGAGATGTATTTGTTTTTTGGGACAAATTATTTGGTACTTTTCAGAAAGAAGAAGAAAAACCCAAATATGGATTAACTCATCCTATCAATAGTTACAGTTTTTTGTGGCAACATTTTCATTATTATTTAGAGTTGTACGAGGCTGCTCGAAGAAAATCATCTATTAAAGAAAAATTGACAATATATTTTGGTAGTCCAGCGGTTATGGATCAGGAAATAAGACCAATTATTGAAAAGAAATGGATGTCTAAGAATAAAGTGAATAGTTATCATTTCAAATACAAAGGTTATATTAATTTACAATTGATTTTATCGTTTTTTGCGATGAGTATTCTAACATATTACTTTGATCAATTTGATAATTTAACCAAAGGTTTCTTCGTTGTATTTGTCTTGATTACATTAATAAATATTGGTGCACAATTAGAACAAAAAAGATGGGTACCGTATTTAGAACATATTAGATTTTTAGTGTTTTGTAGTTTTTTTATCATTCAATCTCATAATTATTTCTTGCTGATTTTACCTTTCATATTTGTTTTTATCATCGAAAAGATGTTTAATTTTAGCAATTGGTATCAAAAAAGTATTTTAAAGATTATATAAATGATAATTTAGGTCTTATTGTTTCGTTTAGATTAGGCGGTTAAAAACGAGTTCATTATTTTTACCAAATTAAAAAAAATAAAATGATTGTTTCTAAACTTTTTAACCAATTTTTTCATAGCCAAACTTCGGGCGGTATTGTCCTTATTTTTTGTACAGCTTTATCTTTAATTTTAGCCAATTCTCCAATTGCAGAATCCTATGATTCTATTTGGATGACAGATATGTTTGGGCATTCTTTTGCGCATTGGATCAATGATGGTTTAATGGCGATTTTCTTTTTCTTAATTGGTTTAGAACTCAAACGCGAAATTTTTATAGGAGAATTGTCTAATACAAAAAAAGCAATTTTACCTGTTTTTGCAGCTTTGGGAGGAATGTTAGTTCCGGCATTTATATTCTTTTTAACAAACAAAGGAACGGATACCATACATGGTTTTGGAATTCCTATGGCGACTGATATTGCGTTTGCTGTGGCAATTATTACAATGCTTGGGAAACGTGTGCCAATGTCGCTTAAGGTATTTTTAACGGCTTTAGCTGTAATTGATGATTTAGGAGCAATTGTCGTGATTGCATTGTTTTATCCAAATCCAGAATTACCTTTAGATTTTACACAATTCGGAATTGCAATTGCCATTTTATTAGGTCTTTTCGCTTTAAATAAATTAAAAGTAAAATCAATGATTCCTTATATTATTGGAGGGATTGCTGTATGGTGGTTTATGTTACATTCGGGTATTCATGCTACAATTGCAGGGGTTTTGGTTGCATTTACAATTCCTTTCGATAAAATTGACTCGAAATCTTTATCAGCTAAAATGGAACACGCTTTACATTTACCAGTCGCATTTATTATTTTGCCTTTGTTTGCCTTAGCAAATACAGCAATTACGATTGATGGTGGAGGATTAGCGCATTTTAGTATTCCATTAGCTTCGGGAATTTTCTTAGGACTAGTTGTAGGAAAACCAGTCGGAATTACATTATTCACTTGGATTGCAGTAAAATTTGGTCTATGTGAATTACCTACGGCGGTCAATTTCAAACGAGTTTTTGGTGTCGGAATTTTAGGAGGAATTGGATTTACAATGTCCATTTTTGTTTCGATGTTAGCTTTCAAAGATCCAAGCTATATAAATGAAGCAAAGTTAATGATTTTAGTTGCTTCGTTAACAGCTGCTATCGTTGGATTTATTGTTTTAAAAATATTATTAACAACAAAACAAGATTATTCAGATTAAGAATAGCCAATACATAAATAATGGAATCGAATTTTTCTTCGGAGAAATTCGATTTTTTTTTGAAGATGATTCCGTAACTTCGTGTAAAATTTTTGAATAAATGAGAACGTATCAAGAAACAATCGATTGGTTGTTTACAAATTTACCAATGTTTCAACGTGTTGGAGCATCAGCAATGAAAGCAGATTTAACAAATATTACAGCTTTATGCGAATATATGGGAAATCCTCAAACTAAATTTAAAACTGTTCATATTGCAGGAACAAATGGTAAAGGAAGTACGTCTCATATGTTGGCTTCTATTTTTCAGGAAGCGGGGTACAAAACAGGTTTAACAACTTCTCCACATCTCAAAGATTTTCGCGAACGAATTCGTGTAAATGGAGCAATGGCTGATGAAGAATTTGTGATTGATTTTGTAAATAAGCACGAACAAAAAATTATAGATCAAAAAGCGTCTTTTTTCGAAATTGCAATTGCGATGGCTTTTGAATATTTTGCACAACAAAAAGTAGATATCGCGATTATAGAAACAGGTTTGGGCGGACGATTAGATTCCACGAATATTATTTTACCAGAACTTTCTGTTATTACGAATATAGGTTTGGATCATACACAATTTTTGGGTGATACGTTGGATAAAATTGCTTTTGAAAAAGCTGGTATCATAAAACCAAACACAGCGATTGTAATTGGTGAAACAACAGCAGAGACAAAATCAGTTTTTGAACAAGTAGCGAAAGATAGAAATGCAGAAATCATTTTTGCAGAAGAAAAACATTTTCAAGATTTGCCTTCAGATTTGAAAGGATCTTATCAAATTAAAAATAAACGTACTGTTTTAACCGCTATTGAGCAATTGCAAAAACAAAATTGGGCGATCTCCCCTGAAAATATTGCGAATGGCTTATTGAATGTTGTAAAGAATACAAATTTGCGTGGACGTTGGGATATTTTAGGACAACATCCATTAATTGTTGCTGATACTGCGCATAATCCACATGGTTTAGCAGAAGTTTCAAAACAAATAAATGAGCAAGCTTATAATCAATTGCATTTGGTTTTAGGATTTGTGAATGATAAAGATGTTTTATCTATTTTAAATTTTTTTCCAAAAAAAGCAACCTATTATTTCTGTCAACCAGATGTTCCTCGAAAATATGATATTGACGACTTGTATAAAATAATTCCAGAAGATATTACCGATAAACACTTTTTTGATACAGTAGAAAAGGCATTAATTGCTGCAAAATTAAATGCAACAGAAAATGACATGATTTACGTTGGGGGTAGCACTTTTGTTGTAGCTGGGGTTATTTAATTCTAGAGTATAAATAAAAGATTGATTAGCATAACAACGATAACAATAATTACTATCAACTAAAAAAGGAGAACATGAAGTTCTCCTTTTTTAGTTCTGTCACTCCTATTTTATAAAAGAGCTTCTTTATAGAAACTTAATTATGATGTCATACTAAACTTGTTTCAACATTGCATCTATTATATATTAACTATATTGAATAATCCATTCTCGCTTTGCGACAATCTCCCGAGTAGTTAACTATAAAGTATCCGTTTTTCTTTTCTTTTTGGTAAGAAAAGCAAAACGTCTAATCATTTTCTGCGTTAAAAACGGGTTTTTCTCGTCAAAAACCTCGTATCTCACTTCTCATATCTAAAAAAAACAAAAAATATTTTCCATTGTACCAGCGACTTAAGGAAAGAATGTAAAATAAAAGTAAAATTGGTTTGGAAAAACGAATAATGCAGGCGTATATTTGCAACCGCAATACGAAAGACGAGTAGTAATGTAGTTGACATAAGGACTTAGTAGCGACAAAAATTATTTAAAAATAAATTT
>NZ_DJDM01000018.1:10097-32079 GCF_002431085.1 Empedobacter sp. UBA5924 | reverse complement strand
TAATCAAAATGCACAACAGGTTAAATTATATATTTTTATCAGAATAGTGATAGATTAATTTATCGACTCTTTTGTTTATCAGCTATAACAATTGTTTTTCTTCCACCAATGCCATTTTTATCATAATCGTATACTTTAGGGATTTCACTCAATAGAAAAAAACTGACTAACTATAAGGTTAAATTTTGTGTTTGATATATTTAATTATTCGGATATACTTACGATGGTCTTTCCTGAACCCTGACCACTTTGAGCGTAAAGATGAGCTTCAGCTACATGATCAAAATCAAATACTTTATTAATAAGTGGTTTTAATTTTGATTGTCCAACCCAAATAGTTAACTGATTCATTATTTCTTTTAATTTATCGATTCCTTGCAGATTATAATAAATCAATAGAGTAATCATATATACAAAATGAAGGTTTAATGCTTTTTGGTGTAAAATTGAAATATCAATCTTTTTATCTCTAGTAAGAGTAGAGACAATCGAACCATTTATCTTAGCAAGCGCAAAACTATTGAATAGATTCTCTCCTCCAACATTATCAAATACAACATCATATCCCTGCCCATTAGTATACTTATCAATAATCTGATTTATATGCTTTTTTTTATAATTAATGGTATAATCTGCTCCTAATTTACTTGCTAATTTTGCTTTGTTTACACTTGAAACCATTGCATGAACCTCTGTTTCACAAATTTTTGCTAGTTGTAACACAACATGGGATTTATAGCACTAGCTTTTACTTTGATTAGCACTTGATCTGGTAAAACCTGTGGTTTTAACACTTCTATTTGCTTAAAAACCTTGTGAGGATCTCCATATTAATCAATTTATAGATACTTTCATATTATACTAAATTATAGTAAGCTATTTTCCTGTTTATAGGTTTTCCAATCAAGATATCCTTCCATAGTTAATCCATAGTGCAATTCTCTTTTTGGTTCAGTTAAAGGCCAATTATTTTCTAAACGTTCAACTAAATCAGGATTAGAGATAAATGGTTCACCAAAACCTGCAATATCAATTACACCTTGATTGATTAATTTTTCTGATTTTTCTCGGTCCATTCCACCTGCCAAAATAATTATTCCATCATACCATGCTCTAAAACGCTCTAAAAACCCTTCTGGAATAGCAAAACTTCCTCTTGATTTTTGATCCATAATATGGATATAAGCAATTTTTCTTTTACTTAATTCTTGGGCTAAATACTCATAAGTTTCCTCTATCTCATCATAATGAGGTAATTCATGTAAACCTCCATAAGGAGTTAAACGAATACCAACTTTATCCGCGCCAATTGCTTCAATACTTGCATCGATTGCCTCTAGTAAAAAGCGACTTCTATTCTCAATGCTTCCACCGTATCTATCAGTTCTATTATTTACATATGGATTTAAAAACTGTTCGATAAGATATCCATTAGCTCCGTGAAGTTCAACACCATCAAAACCTGCTTCAATAGCATTTTTAGCTGCATTAGCAAAATCAAGAACTACTTGATAGACCTCTTTAGTTTCTAAAGCTCTTGGTTTAGAAGCTGTCACAAATCCTTCTTTTCCATTCTCGTCATATCCCCAAGCAGAAGAATTACTAGCCTGAATATTGGAAGGAGCTACTGGAGCCTGCCCATCTGGTTGATTAGAAACATTTGATATACGTCCAACATGCCATAGTTGAGTAAAGATTTTACTTCCTTTAGCATGAACTGTTTCAGTAACTAATTTCCAACCTTGTACTTGAGCAGGTGTATATAATCCAGGAATATGAAGTACACCAGAGGCAGTAGTTGAAATTGCAGTTCCCTCCGTTATAATCAAACCTGCTCCAGTGCGCTGACTATAGTACTCAGCATTATATTGTTTTGGTATTCCGTCCTTATTTCTAGCTCTTGTCATTGGAGCCATTGCGATACGGTTTTTTAATTCTAACGAACCAATTTTTGCTAGTTTAAAAATATTAATTTTCATCCTTCTATTTTTTTAAATTAATTGTACTCTATTTTTATTTGTTTTCATATAAATACTAAATATGATTATGCCTAATATAACCATACCAATAGCTACAATCTCAGCTGATGTATATCCATATCCTTTTTCTAGGGGAACACCTCCTAAATAAGCTCCTAAAGCATTTGCGATATTAAAGCAAGCTGGTCCTAAAGAAGCAACAAGTAATTCCGAATTACTCTTAACTGACTTTAATAACAATAAAGTTAAAGACGGGATTAAGGCAAAAGAGACAACACCTGTTATAAATGTCATCACTAAAGACAACCAAGTAATCTGAGCCGTAAAATAAATAGTTCCCATAGTTAAAATTTGTAAGAAAAGAACAATCATTACAATCTTAGATGCAGAGAATCGATCTGTGAGTTTTCCTCCAATTAAGTTACCAACGAACATGCCTAATCCCGCTAATACCATAATATAAGGCATATTTTGCTCTTGTACACCTGATACTTGTGTCATTAACGGAGCGATATAACTGATCCATGCAAATAATGCTCCTGGGGCTACAGAAAAAATTAAAATCATAAACCATACTTTACTATCTTTAAAGATTACAAAATCGCTCCATGGATTATTTTGGTTTTCTTGTTTTTTAATTTTTACCTCAGGCATCCATAGTTTTAAACTAACAAGAGTAAGAATTCCAATAATTACAATCAATAAAAAAGTATATCGCCAAGAAAAGTGATGTCCTATGTAGGTCCCTAAAGGCACCCCTAATAAATTCGCTAGCGTTAAACCTGAATACATAGTTGCTACAGCTTGAGCTTCTTTTCCTTTTCGAGCTAATTTACTTGCCACTACTGAACCAACACCAAAGAAAGCACCATGAGGTAAACCAGAAATAAATCTAGAAAGCATTAAAAATTCAAATGAAGGTGCTATAACTGACAAAGCGTTAAATATTGTGAATAACAACATCAAACCTAAAAGCATTTTTGTTGATGAATACTTTCTCATACCAACTATAAGTAAAGGAGCTCCTATAACAACTCCTAAGGCATAAGAAGTGATCAAATATCCAGCCTTGGGAATAGATACATCAAAATATTTTGCTACATCTGGTAACATTCCCATAATTGTAAATTCTGTTACCCCTATTGCCAATCCACCAAGAGCTAATGCTAATAAACTTTTATTCATTATTATAATTTTAATTATTGATACTGTAAATTTCTATCATTTTTTTTTATTTTAAAAATAATTTAAATTGTACCTTTGTATCATAATAATTATATAAATGAGAAAACAATATCATTTTCGTCGAATAAATCAGCAACTTTACGCTTGGGATGTGGATCGATTGATTCAGTTAACGCAAGAGCTTCAATCAGAAACAATTGCTTTAAAAGACATCAAAGAGTATAACGAAACTTATTGGTACAGCGATGAAGGTGATTCGCCTACTTGTCGATCAATTACCGAACATATAAAATTGATCCAAGAAGCTGATCTTGCTTATCCTATAATTATTTGTCCAGAAGGTAAATTGATGGATGGTATGCATGGTGTTGTAAAAGCGCATTTAGAAGGATGGACTTCTATACAAGCTTTTCGATTAGCGATGCTTCCAAAGCCTGATTATATTGATGTCGATCCAAATGATTTACCCTACGATTAAGTTTAAAAACAAAAAATTATGCATTGGAATTTAGAATGGTTGCGCACATTTAAAGCGATTTACGAAACAGGAACTTTATCGGCGGCGGCTCAAGAATTGTTCATCTCTCAACCTGGTGTCAGTCTGCATTTGAACTCATTGGAAGCCTATACGGGATCAAAATTATTTGATCGTTCGGCGCGTAAAATGGTTCCGACTGAAAAAGGAAAAATATTTTACAATTATATTATCGACCCACTAAAAAAACTCGAAAATGGAGAACAACATTTCCATAAACGTGCGCAAGATGAGCGGGTAACGATAAGTGTAGGAATGTGTTTTTCATCTTTTTTCTACTCTCCTTCATACTGGACAAAAATGGACAATAGCGGTCATTAATGGTATATACTAGCTGTCGCACCTTAAAACCTCAAAACCAATATATTACCCCACTAACTCACTGTTAAATAATATAAAAAAAATTAAGATTATGGCCGAAATAAAAATAGGAATACTTAGCGGATTCTCAGGAAAAGTAGGAACAGTGATTGGTGTCAACTGGCGTGAAAAGTATATTATCCGAATTCTACCAAAAGCACTTAAAAAGGAGCTTAATCTAACAGATAAACTTTAGAGATATTTTTTTATAACGTTAATTATTTTTCCAACTTTTGCTTAATAAGGGGCTATAATATATAAAATTGCTACTTATTACTATTTTTAATATAGACTATTTTTGATCATAATTCTTCTTACTTTAATCGTGGAACAATTACTCTATCAATTGTTTTATTATCATTATAAGAAGGATTAATATATCATGAAGCTTTAGAACTTTCTATATTTATTCCAACTTTAGAAGAAAATACTTGAAATTTTGCAATAAGAAAAAGTAATCATTTTTTATAGTTTTTTTTCTATGATATAAAATATTACTTTTCTATAAAAATATACCTATGATAAATAAAGATAAAAATATTAATATCCAAAAATGGATTGATGATTATACATTGGACCTATTAAAAAAAACTAACTATTTAATATCTAGCAAAGAAGATGCAGAAGATTTAGTACAAGATGTTTTTATTTCAGCTTTTGAAAATTATGAAAAATTTCAATGGAATAGCTCTGTAAAAACTTGGTTAATTAGTATTTTGAAAAATAAAATTTCTGATTTTTACAGAAAAAAATATAATAATAAAAATGAGATCACTTTAGATTATTTTTTTGATGAAAATGGTAATTGGATTGATAAAAATATATTAAATGATTGGACAGAAAATGAAAATAATATTAGAGAAAACTATTTAGAAAATTGTTTAGAAAAATTACCTAATAAATGGTTAATTCCTATAAAACTATACTATTTAAAACAAAAAAAAACAGAACTTGTTTGTCAGGAAATAGGAATTACATCGACTAATTTATGGAAGATTCTTCAAAGAGCTAGATTACAATTAAGAGAGTGCATTGAATCTAATTTATCTAATTAAAAATTAACTTATGTGGAATAAAATTATTCATTGGGTTATTATGCCTTGTAATGAAATAACATTTGAAATAGAGAAAAAAAATGCAAAAAAAATCTCATTAATTCAAAATTTGAGATTGAATTTACATATTTATAGTTGTAAATGGTGCGCTTCTTACTACAAAAAAGTAAAGCTAATAGATAATCTTTTGAATAAACAAAATTCAAAAGAAAAATTAATTAATGTAGATGCTCTAAAATCTAAAATAAAGTCCAAAATAGAAACTCATTGTAAACATGAATAAATACATTACGAATGTTTATCATCAAAAAATAAAGTGTATAAATAATATTTTCTTTTTAAACTGCTATTTTTAAGACTAAAATTTTTATTAAATAATTTCCAAAGTATAGTCTAAAGTTAATTTTTATTTTAATTATAATACATCACATATTTAATGAAATTTAAGATAAATTCATAAAACAATAAAAAAAACTCAAACCATTTTAAATGATACATTTACAATGGTTTTTTTTTGTAAAAATTATAGAAAGATTAATATCTAACAAAAAAAAATAGATTTTTTTTGTCAGGTTTTAATTATTTATACGACTACTATTATAAAAGATCGTATATACAATAAAAATTATTAAAAAATGGAAACAAAAAATTTAGTTCATACTCATAAAGATAATTTGAATATTAATTCACCCTTTATAAATCTTTACAAAATAGGATATTACTTACCTCTATTTGGAACAGTATTACTTTTAGTGTGGATAGGCATTTTTAAGTTTACACCAACAGAGGCTCAAGCTATAAAGTCTCTTGTAGAAAATCACCCATTATCGTTTTGGATTTATAAAATATTTAGTGATCAAACTGTATCTAATATAGTTGGAGTACTTGAATTACTTGTAGCATTATTAGTTGTTTTAACTTTAAAATATCAATCATTAAAAAAATATGCGGGAATAGCTATTCTTATTATTTTCGGAACAACTCTTAGTTATCTTTTTACAACTCCCGGGATTTGGAAATTTGTTGATGGAGTTCCTGTAACAGATTTTTTCATTTTAAAAGATATAGCTTACTTCGGCTTTGGTTTCACTCTTTTAGCTCAATCTTTAAATAAAAAATCATGAAAAAATTATTCATCATAAGCTCATTAATTATTACAGGAATAATACTAACAAGTATAAGTTGTAAAACTCATAAAAATAATTTAGTTAAATCGAATAAACATCAGAAAATGAATAACACATCAGAAAATGAAATATATTTTGCAGGAGGATGTTTTTGGGGAACAGAACATTTTTTTAAACAGGTCAGAGGGGTTACAAATACAGTTGTAGGTTATGCTAATGGAACTATAGAAAAGCCTTCTTATAAAGAAGTGATCACAGGTAAAACTGGTTTTGCTGAAACTGTCAAGGTAACTTATAATCCTGATATAGTTGATCTAGGATTATTAATTGATTTGTATTTTAAGACAATAGATCCTACGAGTCTAGACAAACAAGGAAATGACTTAGGGACACAATATAGAACAGGAATTTATTATACAAACCCAACTGACTCTAAATTAATCGATCAGAAGTTAAAAGATTTAGAAAAAAATTATAATCAAAAAATTGTAGTAGAAAATATGCCTTTACATAATTTTTATGATGCAGAAAATTATCATCAAGATTATTTAAATAAAAATCCAAAAGGATATTGCCATATATCACCAAGTTTATTTGATGATGCTCGTAAGGCAAATCCTATTCAAGAAAAAGAATATATCAAAGAAAGCCAAAGTGAACTTAAAAAACATTTAACTTCTTTGCAATACGATGTTACACAAAATGGTGCAACAGAAAAACCTTTTTCAAATGAATATAATTCTGAATTTAGAGAAGGAATTTATGTAGACATAACAACTGGTGAACCTCTTTTTGTGTCAACGGATAAATTTGAATCAGGTTGTGGCTGGCCAAGTTTCTCAAAACCAATCAGTAAAAATCTTATTGAAGAAATAAATGATAATTCTTTTGGAATGAAAAGAACTGAAGTAAGAAGTAAAACTGGTAATGCTCATTTAGGTCATGTTTTTGATGATGGCCCAAAAGATAAAGGAGGATTGAGATATTGTATTAATAGTGCATCATTAAAGTTTATATCAAAAGAAGAAATGAAAGCTAAAGGATATGAAAAATATTTATCCTTAATAAAATAAAAACTAATAAAATTCTATTTCTAAATATTATAAAAGGTATTACTTAATGTTTACAGATTGTAATTTTTAATAAAACATTTGTTAATGTTTTACAAAATTATATTGTGTAAAATATAATTTTGTAACTTTGTTATGTAATTTAATATTGATCAACTATGAAAGATACGCTAGAACTAGATAATCAATTTTGTTTTCCCATATATGCGCTTTCAAAAAAGATAATCAACATGTACCGTTTGTATTTAGATCCACTTGATATTACCTATCCACAGTATTTAGTGCTTATGGTTTTATGGAAAGAAGAACAGCAAACAGTAGGGCAATTAGGTGAAAAACTTTTCTTAGACAGCGGTACACTAACACCCTTACTAAAAAGAATGGAGCAAAAAGAAATGGTTGTTAGAAGTAGAAATATTGAAGATGAGCGCATTGTAGTAATTTCTTTGACCAAAAAAGGAAGTGCTTTGAAAGAGAAAGCCAAAGATATTCCTGAAAAATTGTTAGAATCAATGGCGATATCTGTAGATGAGCTTAAACAATTAAAAAAAATAGCAAATAAAATTTTAAACAAACAACAATGAAAAAATTATATGAAACTCAGGCTACAGCTACGGGAGGTAGAAGTGGACAAGTAAAAAGTGAAAACGGTGTTTTAGATATGCAAGTACGTACTCCAAAAGCATTAGGAGGTGCAAATGATGACTTTTTAAACCCTGAAATGCTATTTGCAGCAGGATATTCTGCCTGTTTTGATAGCGCTTTGAATTTGGTGATCAAACAGCAAAAAATAAAAACAGGAGAAACGAGCGTTACAGCAAAAGTAGCTATCGGACAATTAGAAAGCGGAGGTTATGGTCTTGCAGCTGAGATACATGCTAATATACCAGGTGTTTCAATGGAAGAAGCTCAAAAGCTTATTGAAACAGCACATAAAGTATGTCCTTATTCTAATGCAACTCGTGGAAATATTGAAGTTAAATTAAATGTTTCTGTAGGTTAATACAATAGATATGGAAATTATAGCAAGTACTTTAACCATAGTTGTTGCAATTGAACATTGTTACATTCTTTGGATGGAAATGTTTGCTTGGGAAACAGCAGGTAAAAAAACATTTAAATCTTTACCAAAAGATTTGTTTACTCCTACGAAAGGACTAGCTGCTAATCAAGGATTATATAACGGTTTTTTGATTGCAGGACTTATTTGGTCTTTTCTTATAGAAAATCATGAATGGAGTTGTAATATTCGTCTATTCTTTTTAGGATGTATTACTGTTGCAGGTATTTTTGGAGGTATAACCTCTGGTAAAAAAATATTTTTTTTACAAGGTATTCCTGCTTTAATTGCTATGTTGTTTGTGTTTTTAACGAAATAATTAAAAAAATGTCATTAATAGAAGATTTAAATTGGAGACATGCAGTAAAAGCATACAATCCATCGCAAAAAGTTAGTCAAGATAAAATTGATAAAATTGTAGAAGCTGCTAGACTAGCACCTACTTCATCTGGATTACAACCTTTTAAAGTATTAGTTGTAGAGAACCAAGATTTAAAAAATCAATTGGTAAAAGGAGCTCTTAATCCTGAATGTATGAGAGATTGTTCACATGTAATTATTTTTGCTGCTTGGGACAACTATACAGCAGAAAGAATTGATAAAGTATATGATTTTACTACAGATGAAAGAGGATTGCCAAGAGGTCGTTTCGGAAGTTATACAGATAAAATAAAAGGTATTTACTTGAATACATCAGCAGAGGAAAATTTTGCACATACTGCTCGTCAAACTTATATTGCATTAGGGCTTGCATTAGCACAAGCTGCTGAGTTAAAAGTTGATACTACTCCTGTAGAAGGTTTTGATAACGCTATTGTAGATAAAGTTTTAAAATTAGACGAGTTAGGTCTTAAAAGTGTATCTTTAATCTATGTTGGTGTTGCCGATCCTGAATTAGACTGGATTGGATCTATGAAAAAAGTTAGACTACCAAACGAAGAATTTATTGTTGAATTTAAATAATTAAAATTATGAAAATATTATTTGTTGTTACTTCTCATGATGAATTGGGAAATACAGGACATAAAACAGGATTTTGGGTAGAAGAATTTGCTGCTCCTTACTACAAATTTGTAGATGCTGGACACGAAGTTACTATTGCTACACCTAAAGGAGGACAAGCTCCTATAGATCCTAATAGCGAAACAGAAGCTGCACAAACAGAAGCTACAGAGCGTTACAATAAAGACGAAAATGTTCAAGCTTTAATTGCAAATACACATGTATTAGCTAATGAAAAAGCTGAGGATTACGATGCTATTTTCTATCCAGGAGGTCATGGACCACTATGGGATTTAGCAAATGATGTGCATTCTCAACAATTGATTTTAGATTTCTATAATGCTGGTAAGCCAGTTGGTGCTGTTTGTCATGCTCCAGGAGTTTTCAAGAATGTTACTTTAAGTAATGGAGAACCTTTTGTAAAAGGAAAAAATGTAACTGGTTTTTCTAATTCTGAAGAAGATGCGGTACAATTAACAGATGTTGTTCCATTCTTAGTTCAGGCTGAATTAGAAAAATTAGGAGGTCATTACTCTAAAACTGAAGACTGGGGAGTGCATGTTGTAGAAGACGGTTTATTAATTACAGGTCAAAATCCTGCATCTTCGGAAAAAGTTGCTGAGAAAATGATTACTTACTTACAAAGTAATTTATAAAAATTTTTATTTAATATAAATATTGATTCGTATTTGCGTTAGGGATTGTAGAGAAAATCCTTTCCTGATTAGAAAAGATTGCAACGGAAATCCCGACCAAAGGGAACGCCCAAATTTTATATTTTATATTTTATATTTTATATAAAAGAATTCAATCAACTGTGAAAGTGATGATGATGATGAATTGATTGAATTTCAAGAGCCTATTTTAATACTTATCAAATAATTTATTTCAAATTATTTGATACTTAATTTTAAGTAGGCTCTTATTTATAGCAATAAACTGTAAAAATCACTGCCGTTTCAAATAAAAATCCATTTATTTTCCTTCATTAATTCCTTACTTTGTTAAACAAAAACTTCTATTGTTTTTTAAATAAAACAAATCCTTCATTTATGTTGAATATTTGAAGAGAAAAAGTATAGAATGAGATGAGTTTCTTTCATTACTTTTTTGAATTTATTAAATATGTTTCCATTTATGTTATTTCTATGTTATAATTACACATAAAGTAGAGAGTTTAATTATTATTGTGTACCTTTTAAAAAAATAAGTATGACAACTGGAAGAATTAATGATGAATTGGATAATTTAATATATTATATTAATGAATATCAAAAATCTCAATTTGCTTTAAGTAAAGCTATAAATAAAACTCAAATAGATGATGCTAATTATACTGTAGAACTTAACTTATTAGCAATAGAAGCGGTTTTTAATTTGAATCATGAATTAAAAGAAATTCTATTGCTTAATGAGAAAAATAAAAAAGAATGTATAGAAGGTTCTTTTTTATCTAAAAATTTTATAAACGATGTGAGAAATTATATTCAAAATGTAAAAAATTACGCTTAAAAGCTATTCAGAATTTTATATTATGATATTTCAAATGGGTTTGACTGTATTACAGTTGAACCTTTTTTCAAATATAATTAAGAGTTGATTTAAAAATAACCCCAAATTATCAATTGGGTGTGTCCATATAGTAATGAACTTAAGAAAAATTATCTTTTTATATAAAAAATCACTCATTAACATTTCCAATCTTCTTCTATATATTTAAGAAATTTTAACATAAAACATCTAGCTAATAATTGTTTACCATCAGAAAAAACTAATAAATAATATGATTTCTAAGGTATTATTATAGTGAATAAATAAATTAAAAAAATTGATATTAATACAAATCCCTGCATAATATTAGTTTTCCCTGTTGCTAAAGAAATAGTAATAATAAATAATGACAATCCTAGTAAAATAGTTGATTTAGTATCAATACCTAAACTCATTCTTATCCCTGTAACTACAGATGTTATTGCAATTACAGGAATGCTAAGCCCAATGCTTGCTAAGGCAGAACCAAAAGCCAAATTTAAAGATGTTTGAATTTGATTATTTCTTGCTGCTCGAAAAGCTGCTAAACATTCCGGAAGAAGTACAATTCCTGCTATTATTACTCCTACTAGAGATTTTGGAGCACCTGCCCATTTTACAATATGTTCTACATCTTTTGACAGTAACTTTGCCAATAACACAACAATACCAAGACACAATATCAAAAATAAAATACTTATGTACATTTCCTTGCGTGATGGTTTTATTGGAAGTTTATGTAACTCATTATTTTTAGATAATTTATTCTCTGGAGATATAAAATAACTACGATGACGAATAGTCTGCATCATTGTAAAACCAAAGTATAAGCCTAAACTAATAATAGATACAAAAACTAATTGCATAGATGTATACTCACCTCCATTATGACTAATCGTATAATTAGGTAGAATAAGTACAAAAATGATAATAGAAGTAAGAGTAATTAATGCTGTACTTACACCCTGAAGCGTAAAATTCTGTACTTTAAATTTTATAGAGCCTATAATGATACATCCTCCTATAATTCCAGTAATAATAATCATTACAGCTGCATAAACTGTATCTCTAGCAAGCGTAATAGTTTCTAATCCTTTTGCTCCTAACATAATTGATATAATCAAAGCGACTTCAATTATAGTAATAGCGAATGCTAAGAGAAGTGTACCAAATGGCTCTCCTACCCTATAAGCAATGACTTCTGAATGGTGTACAGCTGCAAGTACACTTCCTATGAGCAAGAAAGATAAAATAAAAGAATAAAATGCTCCAGAAAAATAGTTGTGTCCAAAATAAGTTAACCATCCAAATATTGGAATAAGGATAGTCCATACTAAAAGATATATTTTTTTCTTCATAGAAGATAATAGTGTTTTTTGTAGTAATTAGGAATTAAAAATGAGTGTCCTGTTCTATATTATATACATAGAGTATAAGAAACTTTCATTTAAAAATGCTGAATCTAACTAAACTTCAATAGTTTTAGACATCTAAATTTGGACATTAAAATCAAAGTGGTAATTGAATAGAAGTCTAGAAAGACTAGAAAAAATACTGAATAATCTTTGAAAAAAAATTGAAAAATAAGAGTTCTTGAATTTTCTTATATGTAAATAAAATATTCTCAAATATAGTGATAATCTATAAAGCCATCATTAGAAATGAAAGATTATTTTATATGATACAATTTAAAATCAGGATTATTATAAATTATTTTTTACAATTAACTATGATATATTTTATACAAATAATTAGTGGGTATATTAAAAGCACCGATTTAAAATAGGAACACATCTTCATATAATTTCTACAGCTTTTTTAGTTGTTATAATTATTTACATCATTATCTTTATAAATAATAAGAGTAATAATAAATTTTCAACATCGAATTGAATAATTTTTGATTTCATAAATTATAATCATATTAATTTATTATTCCTAAAAATCTATAAAATGAAATATGTTCTGAAGTATATCAAGTCAGTCAATCTATTATTCTCGGTAAAGTTTCAAGCCATTATCAACTAACATCCTTAGCTAATTCATATCATATAAATGTATTCGAATGGATTTTTCCTATAAAATTAGTCTAACAAAAAAATGTAAAGCAGTAACAGACTTTTATTTTAAAAAATGTTTTTTTTGTCAAATTGTTATTTATCCAACTATTTACTTTACATTTGTAGCGATATCAGAGATAAGATATTAATTAGTTACAAACTAAATTTTTTAGACATACCATTTTTAATTTTTTGGCAGCAAGCCTTTTACTTCTTAAAACATTGTATTTTTTTACTTTTACTTTATACTTTTCAATATATTCAATTTCAAATTGATTTTTAATCTCAAGTATTTCACGTTAATTATCACGCGTTAAGTTGATTAATTTATTGAGAATAATAAACGATTTCTTTTTTTAGAATAGAAATAGTTCCTTTATGTATAATTATAGAAATTTTTTATTATTCTCTTTTTTAAAAAAAATATTATGCAAGAAGGTACAGTTAAGTTTTTTAACGATACAAAAGGTTTTGGTTTCATTACAATTAAAGAAACAGGAAATGAAATTTTCGTTCATACATCAAATTTAATTGATGATATTAGAGAAAATGATAAAGTTTCGTTTAAAGTAGAACAAGGGCAAAAAGGTCTTATGGCTACTAACGTTAGACGCATGTAATTAAACTTTAATAATAATATAGTAACGTAAACATATAATTGTTTTTAAACTACAATATTATTTAAAACATTATACAAGGCTGATTCTATAAAGGAATTCAGCCTTTTTTCATTCAAAACACCAACTGTTTATTGTTATGCTGTGCTAGAATTATAAAATGTATTATAAACTTTTAATTGTTTTTTAATTTGTTCCTATTTCATTTTTGTAAGCGCCTGCGAATTTCTCAATACAAACACATATTGAAAATAATCTGTTGTAAATCTACCTTTTTGAGGAACTATATTTTCTCCAAAAATTCTAGATTTTACATTGATTAAATACTTCGAATTGTTGTAAGGCGAATTTTGTGAATTTAACTTAAAAAGTGTTATTGTATTTGGCTTGCTTAATTCTTTTAGATCATTTATTCCTTTTACCAATTGTAAAGGACCGTCTGCATTTATCCAATCTATTTTTTCATTTTCTGGAGTAGGAAACTGAGGATTTTTTGGCATATACATTTCACTATCTATAGTATAACTAACAAAACTTGTTGTTTTAATATTTGATTTTTTTAATTCAGAAGCGAATGTTCCTCTCCCATTTTCAGTTGCATTTTGCAAAACGTGATAATAACCAAAAAGACCATAAAATTTTTCATTTTCAAGTTTCAATTTTTTGATTGTATTCTTAAAATTATTTGCCATTGCTAAATCTCTGGACTCTTTTGAGTTATCGTCAAAATTTTTGTCAATCCCAATTACTTTTATTTTTAATGAATCTGCTATTTTTTGATTATAGTCATATATTTCATTCCATTTATCAAATAATTCTTGACTAGACTGTTGTGGTATTCTTTTCTTTATTGCTAATACTACTTCTTTTAATATTTGCCTATCTTTCAAACTATCCTCTAAAAAAATATTTATTTTTTTTGCTGTTATGCTATCCATTTCTGCTATGTAGTATCTCACACCTAACTTTCTATTTAAGAAAAAAAGTAGCTCTTTATCTAATTTTTGATTATCTGCATATCCATGAATTTCGCCTAGCAGAAAAACCTTTGATTTATAAAAATCATTATCAAATAGTTTTTCATCAATTGAATCTGTAACGTCAGTTTTATTTTGAGCTAAATATGACAAATTACTCTCATTTTTTGATTCTAAAAACAATTTATTACTTATAAAAAAGTAAATAAATACAAGTATAAAAATGCTTAAAATTGATATGAATATAAACTTAATGATATTTAAAAATTTTTTCATTGTGATTTGATGTTAATTATTTTGATTCAAAAATATTAGCGATCTTTATAATGTTCAAAAATAAAATGATGAGTTGATGTTTTTTTATGATGAACTGTATAATTTTATTCGAATCAAGTAAAGTTAAAATTTATAATATCTCACAATTTTTAAAATTATAATGGGATTAACTTAAAAGATAAAAAATAATAAATTAAATAATTTTATAAAAGCTCTCTACCATGGATAAAATTAACTACGAATTTATTAAAGATATTATTGAATTAGAAAAATGTTCTGATCACAATGAAAGTCCAAAGTTTATTGAAACAAAAGATGGATTTAGAATTATTGCTTGTTGTGATGATTTTACAACTAGAATGATAGAAAAATCAACCATTTTAATTACTGAACAATCTCTCAAAAATGTATTGAGTATTATGAAAAAGTATTTAAATAAGTAAGAATACTCGAAAAATATAAATTACTAAATTTTCATTTTACTGAACTATTCAATATTTAGAAAAACCAATATTAATATAAGCGAACAATTTACTGTTTTCATTTTATCAATTAACTAAGTATAATATATTTTTTTTGAAAATAATATTGACATCTGTATTTCTCTTTTCTTCTTTTCTATTGTGATAATTTAAAACTACTCTCATTGAACAAAACAATATTTGCCTCAGAAAGTAATGCTTTGTTCTTTATTAAGTAATTTTTCAAATTTTTAGGTGTATCAATAAGTTCGAGGCAAACTGGGTTCTTGTTTGATGGAATTTCTGAAATATTAAAACTAATACTATCATTGTGCAAGTAACCTGCTTTAGCTATAAAGATTGCTGCTTGGTTAATGTTCATTTCTTTTGCTCTTTTCAAAAGTAATTGACCTAAATTATTATTCCAAAGTCTTTCCCAAAAAGACTGTCCTTTGGCTTGCTGTCCATAACTAAAATATATTCTCACTATATTTATATTATGTAATTCTGAGTTCATGTAATTGTTTTTAGAGTTCATTTAATCGTTTACCTTTTTGATTTAAAAATCTCTTATACTTTGGTTCACCAATCATTTGTTTATTATAAATACTGTTGTTACCAGAAATCAAATATGCAACAACACACGCAATAGCAGCATATACTCCACAATCAACACCAAAAAGTTCAAGTGCCATAATACTACAAGCTAACGGCGTATTTGTTGCTCCTGCAAAAACTGCAACAAACCCCATTCCTGCTAAAAGTCCAATCGGTAATGGGATAAAAATACTTATTGCACTCCCCAAAGTAGCTCCAATAAAAAACAAAGGTGTTACCTCTCCTCCTTTAAAACCTGCTGAGAGTGTTAAAATGGTAAAAATCATTTTCAATAGAAAGTCATACGCTGGCAATTGCTCTTCAAAAGATTCAACAATTGTTGGTACGCCCAAACCAATATATTTTGTGGTACCAATTATCCAAACTGCAAGAGCTACGATTGTACCTCCTACTAAAGGACGAAAAGGTGGAAAACTTATTTTTGATTTAAAAATAGCACTTGTCTTATGCATAGATTTACTAAATGTTGCTGCACATATACCAAAAATAACACCTGCTATAATGGTAAAAAAAATGTTGAGAAATGAAATTTCAGGAACAAAATCGATATGATAATGTGTATGCTCAGTATGCCAAAGTTTGGTAACTAAATCAGCTATAATTGCGGACAAAAATGCAGGAAAAATAGCATCGTATTTTAATCGTCCTATTAAAAAAACTTCTAAACCAAAAATGGCTCCTGCTAATGGTGTGCCAAACACTGAACCAAAACCAGCTGAAATGGCTGAAATAATTAAAATTTTTCGCTCATATTCTATCAATCGAAATGGTTTACTAAATTGATCTGCAATTGCTCCTGCCATTTGTAATGCAGTTCCTTCTCTACCTGCTGAACCTCCAAACATATGGGTAACAAGTGTTCCTATAAATACAAACGGAGCCATCCTAAAAGGAATTATTTCCTTTGGATTATGTATTGTATCAATAAGTAAATTATTTCCAGCTTCAATGTTTTTACCAAAATAGTAATAAAGTAAACCAATAGAGAAACCACCAATCGGTAAAAATATAATTAACCATAAATGATTTTCACGATAATTTGTAACCCAATTTAATGATTGAAGAAAACCTGCCGAAGCACTACCTACACACAGTCCTATAAGAGAACATAAAAATGCCCATTTTAAAATATAAGGAATTGCAGGAAATTGTCTAAACAACAGATGTAACTGTAAATTTATTTTTTTGCTAAAAGATTTTGTTTGTTTTAATTGCATAACTACCTGATTAAAATGTTTAGATCATTTTATTTAATCAGGCGTCATCAGCTTTTTATAAAGCGGTTGGGTAAGGAAGAACACCATTTCCTTTTTATCTACTGCAAAATTAATATTTTTTAAAAAAAATCTATTAATTTAATCATGATTTTTTTCTCTGTAATCTTATATTTTCATTTTAGTTATAGTCGAATTCATTAATAAAACAACTTCTGTTTCAAATAAAAACCTATTTATTTTCCTTCACTTCACCTCTATTTTGTTCGACAATCCTTCGACACTTGTTCGACCGTTGTTCGACAAAACACCCCTTTTTCCGAACCGTTGTCGAAGGACACTCGAAGGACACTCGAACAAACCCTATTTCTAGTTTTATCATTTTTGCCACAAACCCGTTCTAATAAAGGAAAGTTGTGTTTTCTGTCTTTTTTCATTTCTCCTCCATACCGGACAAAAATGGACAATAGCGGTCATTAATGGTCTATACTAGACATGGTGTCTTGCAAACTTCAAAACCAATGCATTATTCCACTAACTTGCTGCTACATAACATAAAAAATTAAGAGTATGGCCGAAATTAAAAAAGGAATCCTTGGCGGATTCTCAGGAAAAGTAGGAACAGTGATTGGTGTTAACTGGCGTGGAAAGGATATTATCCGAAGTCTACCAAAAGCATCAAAAAAAGCACCTACAGAGGAGCAGTTAATCCAACGGGTAAAGTTTAGGAAAACTATTGATTTTTTACAACCATTGCGTTCTATCCAAAACAGGTATTTTGGGAATAAAGCAGGTAAACAATCTCGTTTTAACAATGCTACTTCCTATACCCTAACCAATGCTGTAGAAATGGTGCTAGACTTACCTGTTATTATCGTAGCACGTGTTCTCATTACCAAAGGCGAGTTATTAGATTTTCAGCTTCCAGAGCTTGATGCCACAACAGCTGGTACATTTAGTTTTAGTTGGGAAGATAACTCAGGGCAAGGAAATGCGAAAGAAACGGATCTTGTAAACGTGGTTTGCTATTGTGAGGAACTGAATAGTTTCTACATCTCCGAAGAAATTGCGACACGTGATACCCTTTTAGCAAGCGTTAATTTACCTACTCCCTACCAAAACAAAGAAGTTGATGTGTGGATCTACCTCAACACAGAGAAAAGAACACAAGCTAGTACCAGTACCTATTTAGGGAAACACGAGGTGTTATAACAAGCGTATGATCTCAGTTCTATCTACTGTTTGTTTAGTCATTACCGAGAATAAGGTTTTAGAAATAGAATTTTATTCTTGGTATTTTTTTGTTTTAATGAAATGTGGGAATTGTATTATGTTTTATGTACAATGTATTAGGTATTTGAAAAAGAATTAAAAAAACGGCATTAAAACTCACGCGTTAAGAAAATGTTTGAATGAAACGTAAAAAAGGTTTTAGCCCGTAGGGTTTTTAAAATCTTTTAGTGAAATGAGAACATTTTTAGTCGAGAGGTTTACAGCCAAGAGTTTTTTGATTACTTTTTTGCTCTCAAAAAAGTGATAGAAAGATTATTCTCGTTTTTCAAAACTATATTTCATTGATTTTTTATTCATGAGTTATTATTGTTTTCAAATGAATTCATATGCCCTACGGGGAACCTTGATGAAAAAACATTTGATATTAAGAATTTGAAATTAAAAGGAGAAGCTCCAGTGGAGCTTAGGTACATACGTTCATTTTTGTCTTGACACAAAAACGAACCAAAAACATCAAGTCTATGCTTACAAGTCGGTCAATAACGACTACTCGCTAAATGCTTTAAATCATTCACATATAAAATGTAAACAGTAAATCATTTTAACACTCGCTACGTCGAATTGACACTCGACTATTCAGCAATGACGGTTTTTGAAATTCATTGTTAAAATGAATTTGATTTAGAAAAGAAGTAATGGAAAGATTCTGCACTTAGAGTACCTCAGTGACCATTTTAAATTCTTACTTTCATTTTTTGCTCATCCAAAAAACGAAACAAAAAAAGATGCCGACAGTAGACTCTCAATGATTCAACTAACTAAATTATTTCCATAAAGTTGGCAACTCGTTTCACTCAAACACTCCAACTTTTATATTCTAATAATTTAGAGTTGAATTACATTTCGATTCTAAATCGTCGGATTTTAAATTCCTATTCATTAACAATAAATCAACGTAAAATATTAAAGGTCAATAAATAAACATTCTTAAATAAGGACGGTTTTTAATTCATTGAAAAGTGAATTTGAATATTGAAAAAGAATTAAGAGAACGGCATTAAAACTCACACGTTAAGAAAATGATTGAATGAAACGTAAAAAAGGTTTTAGCCCGTAGGGTTTTTAAAATCTTTAGTGGAATGAGAACATTTTTAGTAGAGAGGTTTACGGCCTTGACTTTTTGGTTACTTTTTAGTCAAGTAAAAAGTGACATAAAAAAAAAGAAATTCGAATAATTAAAACAGAAAATCAATAAAAAAAATTAACACCCCCTCCCTATCCCTACTTCCTCTTATGATTTGTTTTATTTAATTAAAATACGTATCTTGCTGAAATTAAGTCAATTAATACGTATGCAAAACACTTACTTTTTTACACAAAAAGAGAAGGATAGCAACGAGTTAAAACTTCTTTTAGTAGAATTAATTACGAATATACAACCCACGGACAAAGATCACGGATTCTACGACAGTGCAGATGTGCAAAGGCTACTTAACGTTAGTGACAAAACGTTGTATCGCATGAGGAAAAACAAGACGATTCCTTGTTTTAAGCTCGGTAAAAAGTACTTTTACCCAAAACATTTCTTTAACAAAAAAGCTCTTGGATAAGAGCTTTTTTAGTAATTTTACGTAAGTAGTTACAACGACTGGGTTCATTACGAGGATAACAAACAGGTTGTGAGTTCCTTTTACTTTTAGTAATTTTACGTAAGTAGTTACAACAGAAGTACACCAATCACGCTCTGAAATTGGGTTGTGAATTGATTTCAAATCTTGGTATATTTATCAAAGTAATTACAACTGTTAAACAACGAATTGATGATGCTTTAGTGTTGTGAGTTCCTTTCAATTTGGTATATTTATCAAAGTAATTACAACTGCAATTTGATGCAATTGACATCTGTCTGTGTTGTGAGTTCCTTTCAATTTGGTATATTTATCAAAGTAATTACAACCAATCGCTTCACCACTTAACCCCGATTTGCGTTGTGAGTTCCTTTCAATTTGGTATATTTATCAAAGTAATTACAACACAGAATATTAGTAATTATGAAAGTAGTATGTTGTGAGTTCCTTTCAATTTGGTATATTTATCAAAGTAATTACAACAAACTATTGACTACAACGTTCTAAAAGGTTGTTGTGAGTTCCTTTCAATTTGGTATATTTATCAAAGTAATTACAACTTACCACAGCTATTCGATGAAGTTCATTTAGTTGTGAGTTCCTTTCAATTTGGTATATTTATCAAAGTAATTACAACAAGGCTATTGAATTAAATTTAACAAGGTATGTTGTGAGTTCCTTTCAATTTGGTATATTTATCAAAGTAATTACAACAAGTCCTAAATATCCTCAATACTTAATTGAGTTGTGAGTTCCTTTCAATTTGGTATATTTATCAAAGTAATTACAACTCGTCAGAATAACAATTCGGGTGCCAACCTGTTGTGAGTTCCTTTCAATTTGGTATATTTATCAAAGTAATTACAACCGATTTGTATAATAATACCGATAAGGTATAGTTGTGAGTTCCTTTCAATTTGGTATATTTATCAAAGTAATTACAACTACGATTGCAGTCTTTGTATCATTAGATAAGTTGTGAGTTCCTTTCAATTTGGTATATTTATCAAAGTAATTACAACATAATACTTTAGAACACGCACTAGGTCGCAGTTGTGAGTTCCTTTCAATTTGGTATATTTATCAAAGTAATTACAACAAGTAAGTAATAAAAAGCGGTCGTAATTCTGTTGTGAGTTCCTTTCAATTTGGTATATTTATCAAAGTAATTACAACATGCCATGTTTTTAAGTTATATGATTAATAGTTGTGAGTTCCTTTCAATTTGGTATATTTATCAAAGTAATTACAACTTGTCCTTTATAATAAGTATTATCACCTTCGTTGTGAGTTCCTTTCAATTTGGTATATTTATCAAAGTAATTACAACATTAAATCTAACTTGCGTAAATCTGATTCGGTTGTGAGTTCCTTTCAATTTGGTATATTTATCAAAGTAATTACAACAGTTTATCCATAAATCCACTATCACCATTAGTTGTGAGTTCCTTTCAATTTGGTATATTTATCAAAGTAATTACAACAAATATCTTAATTTTTTAATGATAGAAGCCGTTGTGAGTTCCTTTCAATTTGGTATATTTATCAAAGTAATTACAACCTTGGTAGCTCCTGGCAAGGTGAATTCTTGGTTGTGAGTTCCTTTCAATTTGGTATATTTATCAAAGTAATTACAACCAACCTAATCATTTAGCAGTAATTCCTTACGTTGTGAGTTCCTTTCAATTTGGTATATTTATCAAAGTAATTACAACTTTAGACGGTATTAAACTCGAACGAGGCAAGTTGTGAGTTCCTTTCAATTTGGTATATTTATCAAAGTAATTACAACCAATTCCATTTATATTCAACTCTTCATTTAGTTGTGAGTTCCTTTCAATTTGGTATATTTATCAAAGTAATTACAACAGATAATGTTTTTCTTGATTTAATCAGAGTGTTGTGAGTTCCTTTCAATTTGGTATATTTATCAAAGTAATTACAACAAACGCATTTGACGATTGGCATCGACGCGCGTTGTGAGTTCCTTTCAAT
>NZ_DJDM01000018.1:0-10070 GCF_002431085.1 Empedobacter sp. UBA5924 | reverse complement strand
TATCAAAGTAATTACAACTTGAATTTGACTTTCCCCAAGATCATCTCCGTTGTGAGTTCCTTTCAATTTGGTATATTTATCAAAGTAATTACAACTTTTCGAATAAATAAACCAAAGGCGCTGTGGTTGTGAGTTCCTTTCAATTTGGTATATTTATCAAAGTAATTACAACTTCAAATGTTTCGATTTTCTTTTGATTTACGTTGTGAGTTCCTTTCAATTTGGTATATTTATCAAAGTAATTACAACTTGAAAAAAGAGCAACGTTTACTAGAAGCTGTTGTGAGTTCCTTTCAATTTGGTATATTTATCAAAGTAATTACAACGCAGCGCGGACGGCATCGACATTCCGGCCCGTTGTGAGTTCCTTTCAATTTGGTATATTTATCAAAGTAATTACAACCATTCTAAACGGTAATTATAGCGACAATACGTTGTGAGTTCCTTTCAATTTGGTATATTTATCAAAGTAATTACAACTAATTGTGCCTTTAATCTATAATGCTTCAAGTTGTGAGTTCCTTTCAATTTGGTATATTTATCAAAGTAATTACAACGAAGTAAAAACTGATTTAGATGTAGAATCTGTTGTGAGTTCCTTTCAATTTGGTATATTTATCAAAGTAATTACAACATCTGAATTAGATGAATTGTATAAGATTTTGTTGTGAGTTCCTTTCAATTTGGTATATTTATCAAAGTAATTACAACGAGATACCTTGTCAGCTTCATTAATTGCTAGTTGTGAGTTCCTTTCAATTTGGTATATTTATCAAAGTAATTACAACTCTAACGCCAGCAATTACAGAAGAATTTTAGTTGTGAGTTCCTTTCAATTTGGTATATTTATCAAAGTAATTACAACAACGACAAGTTAAATGCAACTGCCAAAACGGTTGTGAGTTCCTTTCAATTTGGTATATTTATCAAAGTAATTACAACCAATGAAATAAACATAAAAGACGAACAATAGTTGTGAGTTCCTTTCAATTTGGTATATTTATCAAAGTAATTACAACTGGTTGAATATTTAATATATCTCCTTCTCCGTTGTGAGTTCCTTTCAATTTGGTATATTTATCAAAGTAATTACAACTAGATTTAAACAAAAGTCAATTAAAAGAATGTTGTGAGTTCCTTTCAATTTGGTATATTTATCAAAGTAATTACAACGAGAGGGGCCGGGGGTGAGGGGCTTTACCTGTTGTGAGTTCCTTTCAATTTGGTATATTTATCAAAGTAATTACAACAATTTGTATTCCGTAAACGTGTACTTTTTCGTTGTGAGTTCCTTTCAATTTGGTATATTTATCAAAGTAATTACAACTGTTTTAAGTAAATATTAAAACCATATTCAGTTGTGAGTTCCTTTCAATTTGGTATATTTATCAAAGTAATTACAACTAAACACTACACTACCACCATAACCATCTGTTGTGAGTTCCTTTCAATTTGGTATATTTATCAAAGTAATTACAACTTTAGTTGAATTTGGCACGCGTGAATAAGCGTTGTGAGTTCCTTTCAATTTGGTATATTTATCAAAGTAATTACAACAATTTATTTTCTTGGATTGGGAGCTTTAGGGTTGTGAGTTCCTTTCAATTTGGTATATTTATCAAAGTAATTACAACTTCTTGTATTTCCTTATCTCTGGTATTGCTGTTGTGAGTTCCTTTCAATTTGGTATATTTATCAAAGTAATTACAACGTTAGCGTTTATTCATTCACTAACTTTGTAGTTGTGAGTTCCTTTCAATTTGGTATATTTATCAAAGTAATTACAACACTACATAATAGATAGTCATTCTTTTTCTGTTGTGAGTTCCTTTCAATTTGGTATATTTATCAAAGTAATTACAACTAATTCTCAATACGCAAACTTAATTGGATAGTTGTGAGTTCCTTTCAATTTGGTATATTTATCAAAGTAATTACAACATTGATTTGTTTAGCTAGTTGACATTGAGCGTTGTGAGTTCCTTTCAATTTGGTATATTTATCAAAGTAATTACAACGCATTCAAGGATAAAATAAAAGAGATTTCTGTTGTGAGTTCCTTTCAATTTGGTATATTTATCAAAGTAATTACAACCCTTCTATTAATATTTCTGCTTTGCCCTATGTTGTGAGTTCCTTTCAATTTGGTATATTTATCAAAGTAATTACAACAGATTCTATTAAAGTTGAAATCCAAAATTAGTTGTGAGTTCCTTTCAATTTGGTATATTTATCAAAGTAATTACAACATTTAATGAGAAATAATTGGAATGATTTTAGTTGTGAGTTCCTTTCAATTTGGTATATTTATCAAAGTAATTACAACTTTTGTGTTGTGCTTGACGTTGGATTTCTAGTTGTGAGTTCCTTTCAATTTGGTATATTTATCAAAGTAATTACAACATTACATGTTAACATTTAAATCGTAGCCTAGTTGTGAGTTCCTTTCAATTTGGTATATTTATCAAAGTAATTACAACTCGCTCTTATCTCGTTAAAAAATACACTACGTTGTGAGTTCCTTTCAATTTGGTATATTTATCAAAGTAATTACAACTGTTTTGGTGAAATCTTTACAGGTTGCAACGTTGTGAGTTCCTTTCAATTTGGTATATTTATCAAAGTAATTACAACGAAACAAAATCGCGCGCCATATCAATAGTAGTTGTGAGTTCCTTTCAATTTGGTATATTTATCAAAGTAATTACAACAAAAAATGTTTACCTTTGTTTCAGATAAAAGTTGTGAGTTCCTTTCAATTTGGTATATTTATCAAAGTAATTACAACGATTCTACGTTACACTCCACAACAATTAAAGTTGTGAGTTCCTTTCAATTTGGTATATTTATCAAAGTAATTACAACAAGTACCAAAAAATCCATATTATTCCCATTGTTGTGAGTTCCTTTCAATTTGGTATATTTATCAAAGTAATTACAACAAAAAATTAAAAGCATTAGAAATTGTATGTGTTGTGAGTTCCTTTCAATTTGGTATATTTATCAAAGTAATTACAACTTATGGAACGTCGAGGACATACAGAAGGAAGTTGTGAGTTCCTTTCAATTTGGTATATTTATCAAAGTAATTACAACGTTATAACCAACAACGTCACCTAACCTAGAGTTGTGAGTTCCTTTCAATTTGGTATATTTATCAAAGTAATTACAACATTAATTCTAAAATCTACATAAGCATCTATGTTGTGAGTTCCTTTCAATTTGGTATATTTATCAAAGTAATTACAACCAATGACTTTGCTAATGATGTTGTTTTAGAGTTGTGAGTTCCTTTCAATTTGGTATATTTATCAAAGTAATTACAACTTTTATCTGCATAATCATCTCGCGCATCTTGTTGTGAGTTCCTTTCAATTTGGTATATTTATCAAAGTAATTACAACGGTACATTTTTAGACGAACTTAGATGTTGCGTTGTGAGTTCCTTTCAATTTGGTATATTTATCAAAGTAATTACAACCTCATTTTTATTATCCTTTGTTTTAAAGGGTTTGAGAAGAAAAGTAGAAATGAGAAAAAAAGTAAAAACCGATAGAATACATATTATTCTATCGGTTTTTTTATTTCTAAAACAATTCTAATTGTTGGGGTCCTGTGGGTAAATTAGTTTCTTTTTTTGAAAAGAAGATCTCCATTTGTCCAAATTGTTTATCGGTAATACAAATAATTCCTACTTTCCCATATTCAGGTAATTTAGATTTGACGCGTTTTATATGTACCTCAGCATTCTCTTTACTTGGGCAATGCCGCAAATAAATCGAAAACTGAAACATTGCAAAACCATCGTCAAGCAATTCTTTTCGAAATCTTGTTGCCTGACTTCGTTGTTTCTTTGTTTCGGTTGGTAAATCGAATAAAACTAAAACCCACATAATTCGATATGCATTATAACGACTAAAACTCATACCATTTCAGGAAAACGAATCATACGCTGCTCCCCTGTCATACACTTATACAACGAACTTGTTGTAGAACTTAGCGCAACCAACAAAGGTCGTTTTAGTCCATCCATCATCACATCTTTTGTTGCAATCGATAACAAATGCGCTTTGGCTTCTTTATTCATTTCTGTTGGTCGAAATGGTTTATTTATCCATTCTAATACCAACTCGTCAACATAAGGACGATAAGGCTCCATTATATCGTCAGCCAAACAATAGGGATTGTATTTATTACGGTGAAAAATTCCTATCGTTGGATTAAGACCACTACTCACCAATGCTCTTGCAACCATACTTCGAAGAATAGCATATCCAAAATTCAAAAAATTATTAGGCACATCTCCGTCACGTTCTCTTGTAAAATTATCAAACAGTTGTTTCCAATAATACTGCGCTGCAATCCCTTCCATATTCGTCGTATCTCCAGATTTTACATTGGTTAAATAATTTTGCATCGGCTCTTCTACAAATCCCAATTTACTTAGCAATGCTTTTTGCTGAAATATCTTTGCCTCTACAGTTTGTTTCCATAATTGTTTACGGAGAGGCTCCGAAATGTTGATTTGATGCTTTAAACGTTCGCTATGCAAAACATGACCACTCATTGGCAACATCAATCCCAAAGGCAAATGACTCTCATCACAACTAATAATGGCAACATTATTTTGTTGCAACGCAAGTATCAATTGATGACTCAACGTAATTTGATAATGATCCAATACCAAAAATCCCATATCCTCAACAGAAACAGAACCTTTGACTTCTTTTGTAATCGTATCCTCTATTTTCAGTTGATTATCCTTCAGCTTTAAATAGGACGGACTGCCAATGTAAATGGTGCGTTTTAGCATAGTTTAAATAAATGGATTAATTATTCTTATTTTTTTTTCAAATATTTGATTATGTTGCATATCTCTTGAATATAAAATTGAACAATCATTCAGGATTGCATCGGCAATTATAATCGAATCCTTAAGAGAAATTCTATATCGTTTCACAATAAAATAAGCTAAATTATAAGTCTCCATATAACAATAATTAGTTCTTATTATCCCTAAAGATTCTATTATAAGTTTCAAAGTTTCACGTTTATCCATTTTAGAAATTGTATGTATAATGTGTATAAATTCAATTAATACAAAATGCGATACTACTAGATTTTCATTCATAAATAAATCAATAGACTTATTTTTTAGTCCCAAATTATCATTCTGAAAAGCATAAACTAAAATATTTGTATCTATAGCTTTTTTACATTCTTCTTTTATAAAATAATTCTTCAAGTTTTGATGATTTAGAAATTAAATTACCTAATCTATCAAATTCTATTTTTTTAATCAAATCTTTCTCTTTCGTCAGTTCAATTTTATTCAATTGAGTATATTCAATTTTATTTACAATTACAGAAGATACAAAATGTGGTATTACATATAAGCGCCCTCCTGTAAAACTCACCACTTTGTAAACATCTTTACTATTTATATCTCCATCTTTAGGTATAACAACCAAATCATTTGGAGATAAGTGAAATAATAAACGATGTCCTTTATCATTGATTTCTGAAACTGGCGAAAGTCCTTGTTTTTGACGTTCTATCACTAAATTTAAAGGAATAGTATTGTAACTGCGTTTACCTGCTTTATCTTCATAAATTCCAAAAAATAAGTTTGTTCCCTTCGCTGCCTCAACAAACTTCTTTGTTTTATTGCCTGTTTCACCTAAAGGAAATTTACTTCCTTGTTCAAAAACGCGCACTTTAAGAATAGGTTGATGATTTTTACCTTCATTATAAAGAGAAATTGTTTTATTCATTTCTTCTATTCCTTCGGGAGAAAAAGCAACTTCAGGACTTCCTTTTGCCTTTAAATAATTCAATAATATTTTCTGAATTCCAGTATCGGTAATGGATTGAATTGTCTTTTCATTAAATGTTGTATCTAAAGATTTACGCGTAGCAGAAAGAATTTTACCTTTCGCAACCTTCACTCGGTCTAAATGTACTTGCCCAGAAACAGTTTCTTTATGCAATGGTTTTCTAACCGCCCAATTCATACCCTTTTGTTCTACAAAATCCTTTTTAGGCTTCCCATTTTTATCAAAACGCAAATTACCATTTTCGTCTTTATAACTTTCGTAATAGTTGGTTGCTTTATTAATAACACGTGTATTTTGTTTAAAACTCACTACAATATTTTCTAATGCATTTTTTGCTTCTATTGTAAATTGAGTCCAAGGTTTTAAGAAATCTTTTGGAACTTCACGAGTTATTTGTTCTCCTGTTTTTTGATCCTTATAGGTTACTTTTTCATAAACACGAAGCTTACGATTCAGATCATATCTTTTGGTTTCAGATTTTGCCGATTCATTATTTAATAAATTAACATGATCACGCGTTGCACAAGCAATTACCAAAGCATCCATAGCGTGATGTCTATGATCGATACGCTTTTTTGAAAAACCTTTTGATAATTCTATAGGAACCGTCGGAATTACTTTTCCATTTGTATTTGTTGAAGTAAAATCAGTAGAATTCGTTAACTCATTCATTCGCTCAAAACGTGGTAAAATCAATTCATTCCAAACGTCATTTAATCCCCAATCTTGTTTTAGGCGAGTCGTAATTTTACCATTTCCAGGTAATACATTAATTGAATTTATTCCATCATCTTTTGAATCTGGCGTAACATCACGCACAATATTAGACAGTAATTGACTGATATATTTGCTTATATAACGTGTATCATTCAGTTGACGTTCAATCATTTTTTCTGGAATATCTTCCATCAACAATTTATTACGTTTTGTTCTGTTCTTACTATAATTTTGCTTCACAAAATCCTCATAATCTTGCACTTCAAGAATTTTTACGGTTTTCCCATTTCCTAACGGAACAACTTCTCCGTGATATGCTTTAATGAAGGCTAAACCTATTCGATTGTCTTTTAATTTATTTACAGCCGATTCACAAATAATTTTATTACTCAAACTGTCGTCAAAAAACAAACTTTGCGGGATAATATGCTCGATTTCATATTCGTGGCTAAATAATTTGTTCAGCGGAATCATTTGACCTGTATAAGGTGAACGATAACGTTGCTCTAACCATAATTTATAGCGTTTTAAATCTGAGCTTGAAGGTTGTGCTGTTTTACTTATTTTTAAAATATCTTCCTCTATATTTTCTTCGGCATTTAAAACACCTTCTTCGTAGATTTTTAAAATATCCTGTTGCATCGGCGAATATGGGCGCACATTTTCTACAGTTGCATCCAAGGCTAACTCCGCCAACAATGCTTTAATACGCAAATTGGTATTTTCATTTTCGGTAACTACATTAGTTAAGCGTTTACGTTCATCAGCAGTATTTTTCATTTCACGACCTAATTCAATATGAATTTCTGAAAAGAAATCTTGTGCACCTTTTCCGTATTCTTGCCAAATATCTTTTACAACACGCAAGGTTTCAGTAATAACTTGCTCTACAATAGGATTACGAAGCGAATGCTGTTTAAATTCTTTTAGATAATTTTCTAAATCAGAAACAGAATTCCATTTTCCTGTAATTTCAGCCTCCGAATGACGACCATACGCTACATACTGAGCCAACCAAAGCGGGAGATTTTGAAAATTATTTTCTGTTGTTAAATTAAACTGTTCTGCCTTTTCGCGAACTCTATTTTTAATTTTTTCGTCATATTCTCCAGTTATGATTTTATAAATTCTTTCTTTTGAAATGTTGTCAATAGCATCATAATTCCATTGATTTCCAAATCGCATCAAAGGCAATAATTTCTTAATAGCTTTTTCAGAAAAACTTCCATAATCTGATTTAAACGGTGGAAATTTCTTAAACGATTCTACAAAACTTGCTTCGTCTAATTGATGTTTTAGTGCAAACTTTGCTAAAGCTTTTTCATATTCAATTTTGTCATTTACAGAATAGATAATATGCCACAAAGCCATTTCATTTTCAAACGAAAGAAAATCATTTGGAACATCTTCTACTTTATCTAACTTGGATTGAATTAAATATCTCGTTTCATTCATCGGATATTTTTTATCCTGAACATAATTCCATCGGTATTTTTCCGCTTCTCCTTTTGGAAGTTTGTTTTTGTTGCTTTTTTGTTTCAATAAAAAATCGATAACATGCTTCTGCTCAACTTCCTTTTTACTATTTAAGAAATCAAATAATGCCTCTTTATCTTCTACAGAAGTAATAAATTCAGTAGTAACTTTTGTATCATCTTCATTTCTATAAATTTCTAAATTTTGCAACCATTGCAAGAGACGAAATTCTTGATAATATGGATTCGATTTCGAAATGACTTTTATAGAAAAAACAACACCTTCTTTGGAGATACGTTTTTCTAACGTACAATTAGAAATAGAAGATTTTTGACTTCTTAAAGGACGTTGATAAAAGATGATATCATTTAAAAACAAATGAACAAAATCTTTAGATTCCAACATTTGCTGGTGCTGTTCGTTGTGTTTGTATAATTCACGTACACAATCTTGCAACAATTCTTCGTTTTGTAATTCTGAATGAAACTCTTGTTGTTTTCTAAGAATTTGATTGAGCTCCTCTTTATAAAACTTACGTTCAATCGTACGAACTAACTTTCCTTTAATTTTTTGTTTTGGATTGAGCAATAGATTTTCGTAAATGTAAGTTCCAACTGTTTTATTGGAATTATCAATATCTTGCTCTGTTTTTGATTTTATTGCAATCCAATCTTTTTCAGAATCAACAGCTTTATATGTCCTTTTTATATCACCATTCTTTAAGCATGATTCTGTTACAATGAATTCTTTTGTTTTTCCTACCCAATCTTCGGTTTTTACAATTTGTCTATCATATTTCCAACCATTATCGAAATAAACATCATGTAATATATTTCCCTTGATTTTTTCGCCAGAATCAACAACCTTATCAACTTTTAATTTTACAAATAATTTATCTTTTTCTTCTGCAAAATCTTCACCTCTTAATTGATAATAACCACGTTTTTGATTAAAGTTTAGAATTAACCATGCCAATTCTTCCTTTTCAATCTTTTGCGATAAGGCTTTCTTACGCAAGTAATAAATCGTCCAATCGTAAGGAACCAAACAATTATTTCCGTTTTTGTCTTTTAAAAATTCAGGTTGATTGCTTTTAAAATCTTCCAACATTTCAAGAAAAGACTTTTTAAAGAGAAAATCACCATTCTTATATGGAAGTTTAGGTTCGGCATGATTGATAAACTTTCCAAATCGCTTGGTAAAATCAATTTCATTAGCATAATGCTTTGGTAAAAAACCTAAAATATTTAAAGTGCGATGTAAACGTTCACGACGAAGTAAATGGCGTTCGCGCAAACGACGAACACCACGATAACCTGTACGTTCCGCTGTTTGAGAAATAGAATTCCCTCTACCAAATTCGCCTAAAATATCTTGCGACATAGGTATAATACGAGATCCCATACCAAGTATTTCGCCTTGTTTATTTTCAAAATCTTGCTGTACTAACGCCCAACCAATGGAGTTGGTTCCTAAATCGAGTCCAAGTATAGTTTTAGTCATAAGTTTTTATTTTGCCTATTAAATTACATAAAAAATATTTTATGTAATTACGGTTTCACGTAATTATATATTAATATTTTATTTTTATATTTGTCTTATTGAAAGGAACTCACAATAAGGATTATTCCGTTGTGAAAACATTTAGCGCCTCACCTATCTGTGGGGCTTTTTTTATTTTTCTTATTGTGTAAAACAAAAAACCTCTCTAAAATTGCTTTTAAAGAGGTCATTATTTATACTATTTTGTGTTTTTGTGCTTAAAATAGGAGTTATACAACACTTACTTATGCTATATATAGTTTTACTCGTTGTGCATTTTGATTTATAAATAATAAAGTTGTTCATTTGATTGAAAATCAGTAAATTGTTTTAACTACAAAACGATTTAGAATGAACAACTTACTTGCAAATTACGAAAGAATATTGGAAGTTCTACGAAAAACATCAACAGATACACTTTTAATTTATCAACGTAGAAGACCTAAACTTTTTGATTTAGAACTCATAAGTCTTGTTTTAACAGCTGAATTTATGGGT
>NZ_DJDM01000041.1:0-14654 GCF_002431085.1 Empedobacter sp. UBA5924 | reverse complement strand
CTTGGTGAGATAATGAGTGAATTAAATGCCAATCCTGCCATGAAAGACGCATCGTGCATATTTTGACGAGCTACGATATTATTTGGATTTTTCACCGCTTCTGGTAAATTTTTGAAAACGATTTCTAATCCACCTTTTGACAATACATCTGCATAATTGTTATCGATATTAGAAACATACGCTTCTACACAATGCGTTAATGCATCAAGACCTGTGTTTGAAGTAACATGTGCCGGCATTGAAGCGCATATTTCACCATCTACAATTGCGATATCTGGCGTTAATTCGTAAGAAACGATAGGATATTTAACTCCTTTTTCTCTATCTGTAATTACAGCTAATCCTGTTGTTTCTGTACCCGTTCCACTTGTTGAAGGAATCGCAATAAATTTAGCTTTGTTGCGTAAAGTTGGTACTGTAAACGGAGTCGTCATCGCATCAAAATCTGCATCTGGATGCTCGTAAAATACCCACATCATTTTTGCCGCATCAATCGCTGAACAACCACCCAAACCTACAATCCAATCCGGTTCGAAAGAACGCATAACTTCAGCACCTTTAAAACTAGTTGCAGAAGACGGATCTTCCTCAACACCATCAAAAATTGTAGTTTCTAAACCTGCTTCTTGCAAATAAGCCACTGCTTTATCCAAGGTTCCGTTTGCACGCATAGATTTACCACCTGTTACGATAATCGCTTTTTTCCCTTTGATATTTTTTAATTCTTCTAAACTTCCTGCTCCGTGGAATAATTCATTTGCAATAAATAATTTGCCCATTTTGAATATCTTTTTTTTACAGGGACAAAATTATTCATCGAAACAGCCTCAGTTGTTATCCATTTGCGACTAATGATTATACTTTTGCGCAAGTTGTTCTTGAAGCTGCGTTGGCGTCATGTGTAATTTGGCTTTTACAAACTTATTGAACGCGGCGGGCGAGTTGAAACCTAAATCCAATGCAATCTCTTTGTTGGAAATGTCCAAAAACATCAATTGGCGTTTAATCTCAGTAAGTAAACGATTATGAATGGCATCAATGGTAGTTTCTTGACAATATTGTTTGGTTACGGCATTCAATTTTTTTGGTGTTACGAATAGTTTTTCTGCGTAGAAGGATACATGTCTTTCTTCTTTAAAATGTTCGTTCAACAATTTTTTGAAAGCGATGTATAGATTTTGGTTGCTCGATGGTTTACCAATGATCGGATGCTGACCATGCACCGATTCGATTAATTCAAGCAAAAAAGTTTTGATATAAAAACGCGCTTGTTCTTTTTTAATCTGACTCGGTTGTTCGTAAATCTCTTTTACACGCTGAATGGTCAAAAGACTTTCTTTATATTCTTTATTGGCTAACACCGTACAATTCAGTTGATGCGAAAGATTTACGTTGTAAGCGCTCAATTCATTTTTCAAGATATCAGAGCAAAATAAAACTTCTTCAAAAAGGATGATTGTACCGCTAATGTTATTACTAAATGATTTTATAGAATGCACCTGACCAGGAAATACCACTGAAATTTTCCCTGCTTTCAATTGATGGGATTTGTCTTCAATCATTAATTCCATTTCTCCAGATTGTACCAAAAGAATGAAAAAGTGATTTTTCTTGTGCGGTTCTTGATACGATAAAAGGAGCTTTTCTTGAATATCTACCACACGAAAAGACAAGTTTCTATCTTCGTTTTTGTTAAGATATTCTTCTATTTTTAGCGTTGTCATGTACGTTCGTAATTCTTTATTTTGAATCGTTTATTTTCTTAAACACTAAAATTATAGTGGTTTTTTAAGGAATTACTACTCAAAGAATAATTCCTCTAATCAGTGAAAGTGTAAAACGATCAAGCATTTTCAAGTTGCAAAAATACTGGTTTTATAATAATTCATTGTCAACATTTTGTTTACGTTTGGACTGATGTGAATTTTGTTACCTCATTTTTTATAATACAATAATTTAAGATATTTCATTCAGAAAGTGCATGAAGTTTATATTTATTGCAACTTTACAGGGAAATTTCCATTTAGAATTAATACAATTCAAAAAGATAATGGGTACGGGTACGAATTTCAATCAAAATTTCATTGGCATGTTCAAGATTTAGGTATGAGACACCTATTTATAAAGGTAGGTACACCTCAGTTGAATGGGAAAGTTGAACGATCTCATTTGACAGATAAAAGAGAGTTTTATCAACTTTTAAACTACACAGATGATATGGATTTAAATCTGAAAAAGAAGAATGGGAAAAATTTTATAATTTCAATAGACCTCATGTTACATTTAAAGGAAAAACACCTTATGAAATACTAAAATCTAAACTAAAATAATTATATTTAATGTCTACGAGGTTATGAAGTACGACATTCCTATCAAAATATCTGCTAAACATAATTGATATTCTAAAACATAAAAAAGCCTCCTTATTGGAGGCCTTATATTTATATTTCTATTTTACATAAAAGCTGTTATAGCTTTTACTGAACCGAAGTTGTACGCTGTCTTTTATTCTTTACATAAATTTTCTCTAAGGATTTGTCCAATCCAACTTATACTAGCTACAATTTCAAAATCTGTAATTTCTAAACGATCTGCTAATATTTCATTATCTGATGGAATATATTTATCTCCATAATATTTTTCATCACCAACTTTAATATTGGGTTTTGTTACTCTGATTTCCATTAAGCCATATGATACAAATTCAGAACCACCATTGTCTAATTCCAATTCTTCAACATCATTTTCTATGAAAAACATTAAATCAGGCAACGGAGTTTTTTCAATAATATTTGTTCCTGTAATGAATTGGTCATAATCAATTTTTTTCTCTAAAAATGATTTAAAAAGTAAACCAGTAAGTGATGCTTTGTCTGTGTCTTCACACTTGTCAATAATAAATAATAATTTTTCGCCAACTTTTGTTCTATACTTTAAATCTTCTTCTATTTTATTAATTTGTTCTTCTATTTTATTTTCAGAAATTGATTTTAGTTCATATAAAAATGTAAGAATTTTTTTAAGAAATAGCTTATCCTTGATATTGGTTACTGTATTAAAAGTTCCTATAATTGTTGAAAGTAGTGGGACATCTTTTAGTAATCCTTCAGCAATATTTGAATCAATTACCACTTCAGTTAAGTCTTTGGTAACAGCTTGAAATTCCTTATCTTTTATGACTTGAATAAGATTTGTACCGAGTGAACTCATTTAATAATTTAGTTTTAGTAAGGTTGCGTACAACGGTTTGCAGCTTGGCGAAGTGGCGGAAATCGAAGTGCAAATGTTCTGTTTAGCACAAAAGTTCAATCGAAGAACTGCCGTTGAATTTAGCACTGAATCCGCCATTTTGCTAAACTGCTGTTGGGCGATCGTTATTATTTATTTGTTTATTATTTTTCTATGTTCGGCTTTTAATATGTTCGGTTTTTGCATAAATACTTTATCAAATAGAATTAATTTTTCTTGAAATTTCATTGTCACTTGATCTTTGTTGTCGCACCACCATTTGTAAAATTCAACAGGTTTATCCGTGTAAGGAATGCTTGCTTTTACTTGTTTGTCATAACCTTTAAAGTCAATTCGCAGATTTAGTCCAAGGCTATCACGAAAATGTTCAAAATGGTTTGCTTTAAGTTTTGAAACCAAAATTTCAAATATCTTTCCGTCAATTTTCAATTTGTGTTTCTGAAAGATTGTATGAAAACTGACAGGATCTTCAACTAACCAATCGGAAATTTTCATTGTTCTTATTCCTTGCTCGTTGTCGATTGTCAATAAACTTGTGCTATTGTAAAATGATTCTGAATTTGGATGAAAAATGTGAATGTTGTTCTTTTCATCTAATTCTGTTGCTTCAGCTTTAATTGGTGTAGAATTATTGTCTAAAAATTCTATGATGTTTAAATTATTTGCTTCGCCACCTTTATGTTTATCTAATAAAATATCAACATCTGATCCAAGGAAAAAATCCTCTACAAAATCCCAACGTTCATCGTTAGAAAAACTGCGTAAAAAGAAATGATCAAAGATTTGATTACTTAAATGATGTCTTTCTAAAGTTTTTGACAATAAGGTATTTGTATAATTGTTATTATTTGAATCTCTTTCAATTCTTAAAGGATCATTTATACGTATAAAAACCATTGGATTTTCTCCACCTTTAATTTCAAAAGTTCCAAGTTCGAGCATTTCTAAAAAGTATCCAAGCCTTACGTAATTTATTGAGTTGGATTCTTTATTTGTTACATATCGATTTACAATGTATTCGTCAGTATTTCCGAACAAGTTATTGAGTCTATTTGTAAGTGCTGTAAAACTTGCTAAATATTGGTTGTTGAAAATTCTATATTTATAGCCATCAATTTCTCTGCGTTGTTGTAAAAAAGCATTTGCTTCTATTACACCTGGTTGAATTAGTCTTCCTGAATATGACGAAAGTATGAATTTGCTAATTTTTTCCGCTTTTACTTCGTCATTTAAAAATTTATTTAATTCGGTTTCCAATTTTTTTTGATTGAAAAACGAACCTTCAAAATTTGCAAATATGGTTTGAATGTTTGCAAATAATGATTGTAGATTTTTATACAAATTGTTGAATGTATCTAATCTTTCAAATGACATTTTTAGTTGTGGAATAACTTCAATTCCATCGTTTCTGAATAAATAACCTGTATAGAAATCACGTTTTACGATTGGAAAACTTTTATCATTAAAGTTTTGATACCACAATTTGTCTAAATCAATTTCTACAATATTATTTCCATTTTCTAAAGAACTAATATGTGTAAATGTTTCAGCGTATTTTGCCCTATAAATTGATAAGTGTTGGTCGGAAATCCTTGCAAAAACTCGAACAAATAATTTTTTTGGTCTTGCAATAATTACGTTAAATCGAGTTTTTGCCAAATAATCCTTTTCAATCATCATCAAAGCCGTTAAAACTTTTTGGTCAAGATCAAGAGCATTTTCAAAAATATGTCCAAAGTCATCTACTGATAAGAGCAAGTTTCTGCTTTTATTGTTTTTTATGTATGCTTTGTGTATTTTTTTTAGTACTTCTTTTATTTGATATTGCCTCAAAGCAGACATTCCGTGAAGTGCTTTTGTAAATCTTTGATCTTGAGAAGAATAATTTAAAGCTGCAAATCCTTTAATTTCTGGTTTTCTTGCAACTCTACCAATTTCTTGAACATAATCAGGCAATAAACCCGAAGGTGCGTGATGATAAACCAACTCAATGTCGGAAATGTCTACTCCCATTCCAAATGCTTTTGTGGAAATCATTATTTTTTTCTGACCACTTTTGAATTGTCTAAATGAAAATTCCTTTTGTTCAGCAGGCATCGCACCATAATATCCTGTCGCAATATCAAGATTGTCATTGTTGAGTTTGTCGATTATTTGACGAATATGCTTTGTATATGGTGTATAAACTAAAGTTTTTAGACCAACTTCATTTATTTTTTTGATAAAATCTACCGTTTGAGTAAGTTTGTTACTTTCATAATTTGCAGAAAAACGATCGTGGTTATTTACAGCAAATGTAATATCACTTCTCTTGACTTGTCCAATAAAAACGTGTGGATTATGCATTACCAAACTATCAATACTATCAAAAACCATATCATTTGCACCGCCATAAATCGCTGTTGCAGTTACTGCAACCATTGGAAAACTTAAATTGTGATATTTCCTTACTTTTCTAACGTGATTGCCTAAAAACCAATAATCAACACGAAAATCTCTTCCCCAAGTTGTAATTAAGTGAGCTTCGTCAATAACGAGTAAACCAAGTTTTCTTTCGCCAATAAAATGTTTAATGTCATAAGACATAAAAAGTTCGGGCGACATATACAAAATGTCGATTTCTCCGCTTTGGCAATTTTCTATTACTCTTTCACGATCAATTAAACTTAATTCGCTATTTAAGTAAGCGACTTTATCAAAATTGCGATCTGTAATAATCGCATTAACTTGATCTTTCATTAATGCAATTAAAGGCGAAATAACAATAGTAATGTCGCCACTTTGAGAAACGTAAAATGCAGGTAATTGAAAAAGAAGAGATTTACCTGCACCGGTAGGTGCAGTTAAAAACAAATCTCTTGTTTTTTCATTTCTTTTTGAATTTTCGTATTCTTTAATAATTGTTTCAACAATTAAGCCTTGTGAAATTTCAGAAACTTGATTCCCAATGTCAGGATTGCGATAAACTTTTAATCCTCGAAATTCTGCTTTTTCTCCCCAATATTTTAGAAGCAAATCTTTTGTTGACTGATTAACTTGATAGTCTTCTTTTATTATTTCTTCTTTTAGAAGATTTAATGAACCTCCAAATAGATTTAATACATAATTTACTTTTTCAACATTTTTTATTATTGAGCTATTAATTGGCTGTTTAGGATAAATTTTTACAATTGCATTTTTTTGCAGATTGTTCTCTAAAATGCAGGAATTTAAGAAGAAATCTAATGCAGTTTGATCCGAACTAATATCAATATTGTCGAAATCTGAATTGTTGGATTCAATAAGTTTAGTCGTTTCTTCAAAAAGATTTATAGTTGTAAAATCATCGTTTAATGTCTTTACTGAATAAAAGAAGTAATCTTTTATTTGTATTTGTTCAACTTGATATATTGGTATTTTTTCTGGTCGTGTTTCGATATTTTCATCACTATTTTCTTCCAAATATTCATTTTTATTTATTGGAAAGAGTTGTCTTAAATTGTCTTGAATTATTGTAACTCTTTCTTTAAAGAATGAACTGTCAATATAGTTGATTAAGTAACTAAATTGAGCATAGGAAAGTAAATGGAATTGTTTTTCAGAATTCAATTTTGTAAAAACGTTTGTAAACCAATTTTTGTCAAACAGATCTTCATTTCCATTCAAGTGAAAAGTCTCCACATCTGTTATGTTGTCAAAAAGATTAGTTTTATCAATTAATTCCGTTTGTCCAAGAAGCACAAATATTTGATTTGTCTTTCCTGTACTTTGGTCAGTCAAAATTTCAATTGTTTTGTTAGAGTAGAATTCTGGAAATGTCATATTGTGTTTTTATTTGCAGTCTGTTTTGGTATAATGTCGCCCAACATAGTAATTTACGAAGTAAATAATAGAAAAGTTTCGTGAAATATTCCCTATATCCGTATTTCGTGTAATTACTTTGTTAAAAGTAATAAATTCTTTGATAGTCTATATTATCTAAATAACATTTGTATGAATAGCGAGGTTTTTATTTAAAATTTTTAAATTCTCAATCATGGATCACGAAACTCTACAATTGATACTTTATTAATCTATTTCATTACTTAACATAATTCTTATTATCTACCTAAATAATTTAGATTAAGTAATTGACTTTGTGTAAGTGCCGTTTTGGATAAATGATTCTGAGCTTGAAAATGCTCTGAAAACCGCATTTTTACGTTCAATGAACATATCCAAAACGGTCAAAAATAAAGAGTAAATCATCTCTTCTATAATGATAGTAAATCGACTTTTATAGAAGAGATGATTGTATATAAATTAAAAAATAACCAGGTTATCATTGTATTTTTTAATCTGTTTTTTGATAATAGAATCATACCAGGGCTTTTCTATATAACCTTTTTTATTGACTTGGTAGCCATCTTCAATTAGTAAAAGTTTACCAATAAATGCTTTAACAAGTGGATGATCTGGTCGATGAACCATCATAGATTGTACTATTTTATAATTTTCTTGATCCATTTCTCCGTTTTGAATATTAAACTCTAAAAAGAAACCTACGCTGACGTAATTATTATTTTAATGAGTTAAAATTACAATAATTATTTAATATATAATATAAATACATATATTTGTATATAGATATAAACGTATATACGTATTTATGAGTAAAATTATTACAATAGCCCATCAAAAGGGAGGTGTAGGAAAGAGTACATTAGCTCTTAATCTTTCTTATAGGTTCAGTAAAGATGTCAAAATAGCTTTAACTGATGTAGATCCTCAAGGTACTATTATGAATCTTCAGTCTATAGTTGAAGATTTTGATATCATCAATTTTAAGACGATGAAGAAACTTAGAGACTCGGAATACGATGTAGTTTTTATTGATAGTCCTCCTTATATTATCGATACAATTCAACCAATATTTGAAGAATCTGATTTTGTTTTAGTTCCAACAAAAGTTGGAGTTCCAGATATCATGGCAATTTCTACAACTATTGAATTAATCAAGAATGCCCAAAAAAGGAATAAAGATTTGAAAGCTGCTATTGTTTTGAATATGTTGAAACCAAATGTAAAAATTAAGGAACAAGCTATTGAGCAATTAGAAAAATACGAATTACCAATTTTGTCATCTATTCACGATAGAATTTCTTACGGTAGTTCTTTTTTAAATGGAGGAGTTATGGGAACTAATGATTCTCAAGCAAAAAATGAAATCGAAAAGTTGTCTAATGAAATTTTAAATATGTTGTAATGGAAAATGCTTTTGATAAATTAAAAAATATTCAAAAATCTAATCCACCTAAACAAAAAGTAGTTCAGGTTAAGGAAAGTAAGAGAGATAATGAGAAAAGTTATATGCTTTGGTTAAATAAAGATTTATTAAAAGATTTAAAAAAGAGAGCAATTGAAGAGGATTCTAACATGAAAGAAATCATAGAGAAGGCTTTAAATCAGTATTTAAGAAAATAAAAAGTAAATACGTATAAATGTATATACATTTATACGTATTTACTTTTTTACTAATTCTTCGAAATCATCTTTTATAAATTCCCAATATTTCCCCCTTAAACAAATTGGATCGAAATCATCATCAGCTATTGAAAAATTTGTCAAATTGTGATGAATTAATTTAGGATCATGGCTATATGGATACCGTTTCTCATGGAGTTTAATCATTTCTGAAATATCGTATTTGTCTAGTAACTCATGTAAATCCCAAAAATCTTTCTTTCGTCCACCTCTTTGAATTACATCAATTTTCATTGCAATAATTTCATCAATTGAAGCTAATCTAATATTATCAATTACAATTTCATTTGTAATGAATGGATCAGTATAAAATATATCAAGTTTTACAGAATTATCTTTATTATCTCCAATGGTATAAGATTTTCCAAATGCAGGAATTAAGTCAGAGTTAAAATCAAGATAATTGAATTTTGAAAGAAGAAAATTTTCTATTGTGTCAAAATCAATCGAACCATATTCAATATCTGAGAATAAATCAATATCAATTGAAATTCTATGACCTAATTGTAAACTTAATGAAGTTCCTCCAACTAATCTAAAACCTTTAAATATATCAGAAACCATCAGAGTTTCTAAACTTGATTTAAGAATTGGATTGACTGTATTATAAAATAAAGCACTCATAAATTAAGATTCTAAATGTAGATTAATTGGTAGAGTCGAGGAAGAATTTAAAGCTTCAATAATTTTTTCATTACCATAAAATCGAATTATTTCACTTTTCTCTTCGTTATTCCCTCGTTCAAAAATCCGTTTAATAATTACTTTATAATTTTTAATCCAATTTAGCTTATCAAAATCTGTATCCCAAAATAATACTTTTCTTATTAAAGAAGTATTTGGTGTGCTCTTTTGTAATTTTTCTTTCTCTTTATTTATATCAAAATATGTCTGAAGTAAAACAAGATCGCCTTCATTTATATTTAATTTATCTTCAATTTTCAACGCTAGAGAAATAGGTAAACTTCTCTTTCCTTTTATGATAGCATTAAGCGTTTGAGGATGTTCCCCAATACTTAATGCAAAAGGACGTTGTTTTATAGCTCGTTTTTTTAATTCACGATCTAATACAATACCTGGATGAATTCCTTTATATTTTTCTGAAATTGAAATCATATACAAATATAAGCAAAAATGTTTACAATTTGTTAATTGTATATACGTATAAATGTATTTATTTAAATACGTATGTATTATTTAAGATAAATTTCTTCAAACTTTTTTTCTACTTTTTTCTTTAAAGCACCTATTATAAATCCTTTTCTATTGTCTGCATAAGAAGAAGGCTCTCTAATTTCTGCTAAGAAATCTAAAGTTTCTTCTTCTGAAAAGTATTTATAAACTGATTCAAATAAATTTAAATTATTATTAAGTTCTCGTTCAGTAAACTGAAAATTATGAGTTAAGTAATCTTCAATGTTTTTTGGAATAAACCAACGATTTGACATTTTTTTGTTCAAGTTTTGTTTCTTGATATCTTCGTCTTCAAATTGTGGTTGGTAAATTGGAACGAAATGTATTGATGTAATTTTACGTCCTGTTTTTATTGTCTCATAATGGAAAGTATATGGAGAACATTTATCAAGCTCTTTTTTTGCAGAGACAATAACATATTTTATAAAATCTTTATTTTCTTTATACTTATCTGTAATACCAAACATCTCTTTCAATTTTTCTATAGAATAATTTATTGGTGTTTTTTGAGCTGAAAACAATTCATAAAATCTCATAGCATAAATGCTTTCAAATTGCATAGCTACCTTTAATTCATATTTTCTATATCCTTTCGAAAAATCCATTAAAGCTTGATAAATGAAATCTGCCACATAAAATGTGACATTCTCAGTACGAGTTTTGTTAATTTCTACATTAAAAACAATACCAGCACTTCTATAAACATCTTCATCTTCGTATTCAATAATTTTTTGTTGCAACCCTTTCAAGGCTTTTTTTATTCTTGAGTGATTTTTATCTGTTTTACTATCCTCTGTTGTCAAAAAAGCAGAAATAGGCATTACATATTCTTTAGATTTGAATAGAGTAGAATTGACTTGATATCGATCACTCAGTTTCTTACCTTCAATCAAATTTTGATTAAGCTCTATAATTCGATATAAAATCCTTTTTTCATAAACACTGAAGTCATACTTAGCAGTAGTAAGAATATAAGATTGCAAAACTTCTTTGTTCTTTATGGTTATACTCATTATAGTTTTAATTAGGAGTTGATGAATACAAATATATTAAAAAGGAGTTACAAAAACAAACTCCTAATTAGTATTCAAAAACTCCTAGTTGACATACATATTAGTATTCAAAAACTCCTAGTTAAGTATTCAAAAACTCCTATTTAGATATTTCTAAATGCTCGCAATGTATTGTATTATAGATATATATACGTTTTTTATCGAAAGTCGATAAGTTATGTTATATAAGTTATGTTATAATTAATACAAAAACATAGTGTTTTTAGTTTTTAAGGATTCATTTTTCTCTGAAAAATTGACTTTTAGGAGTTCGCTTGAATTGTACTGTTTTCGTTAGAGTGGAAAAACAAAAACAAATTGACGTGACTTTTTTATGTGCACCAGGGGGCGGCGCGATTTTTTTCAACTTCAATAGATTTTATCTATTAAACATTTGATTATTAGATTTTTAACTGTAATTTTGTCAGTCAATTTAATGTATAATCGTTAAATTTGGAAGCGAAACGATGATGAACGACTTCTTTTGAGGTCGTTTTTTTGCGTTTTAAGCGATGTTTTGTTTTTTATATAGAATTCGTTGGAAATTTACTGATAGTCTATTTATTATGCTAAGAAGTACATTAGGCATGATGTTTTAGCTTGCAGAAACAAATGATTTTGAATTCATTCTTTATTATGAATAGATTTTTTTAGATGGAAAAATCTATCAAAATTGAAAAAGCATATAGTAGAATATGGATTTATTTTTTGCGTTATTTTTATCTTTATAACTAATTCAATATTTGTGCTTATTCATTATATTTTGTATCTTGCCTTAACTGAATTTATAAAAAGGAGTTTTTTAGATCTGAAAAAATGATGGAGAATAAGTTTGAAAGCAGTAGTTTAGCTTAATATTTTGTGCAAGATGTACCTTTAGCAATACAAAAAGCTTAAAATCTACCATTTCATTCCGATTTTATCTTTTCTTGTGCTAATCAGGTTCTCTTGTTTTGTTCCCTTAATCGGTCACAAAAGTTTCCATCTTCGATGGATCATTTTATTCTAAAATGCTTCTCTTGAAACAAAGTTTCAATTCATTTTTAAAGGTATTTTTATAGATGAAGTCGTTTTTTTTTAAGTTTTATTTCTTGTATTATGGATGAAGAAATCAATTGGGAAGATTTTGTAAAGAAAGAAGAACTTCGATTTGATCGAAGTCAATATGGAAAGCTTGGAGGACGACCTAAAAAGGAAGCGTCAGATAAAAAATCGAAATCCATTTACATTCGTGTATCAGAAGAAGAATTTGCTTTATTACAGAAAAAAGTAGTCTCTTCTGGACAGAATCAAAGTCAATATTGTCGAAATGTTTTATTGAAATCAGGAGTAGTTCCTGCTATTCAATCAGCAGGAACAAATAAAGAATTACAGCAATTTCGAACACATTTTAGTCGAATTAGTAATTATATGAAGTTCAAAGATCCTCTTTTGAATTTAGAAGTTATGAAAGTAATTGAAAAAATGAATCGTTATTTAGATGATCGGAATAGGGAGAACCACTAAAGGAAGTATAAAGGCTATTGCTTATGCTTCTCGTGAAGAGAAGGCAGAGCAGAAAGCTTTTGCGACAGAAATTAGTCGTAATGGTCTTGTAGGAGAGAATGCTCGTGCTATTTATCATGAACTTATGGCTGTGGCTCATCAAAATCATCGTGTAGCTAAACCTTTTTATAATGTGGTTTTATCTCCTTCAGCTGGACATACACTTAATTGGACGTTGGAAGATTGGGAAAAGTTAGTGGATGATTTTTTAAGTAAAAAGGATTTAGTAGTTAATCAGCATATTGCTTATTTACATCAAGATACAGATACTTCTCATTTGCATTTAATTGTAAATCGTATTGATTTTAATGGAGAGAATAAAGTAAATCAACGATTTATAGGTATTCAAACCAGTACAGTAGCCAATGAATTAGCAAAAGATAGAGGTTGGGAAACGGTATTAGAAGAGAGTAAGAAAAAAAGTGATCAGCAAATTCAATTGTACGGAAATGTGTTGATGAATGGACTTAAAGAGAGTTTTAATTTTGAGGATTTATCGACTAATTTAAAAGAATTAGGGTATGGATTAAATCTTCAATTTGATCAAAATGAACGATTAAAAGGCTTGAAAATTTTTCAATTTTCGGAAGTTTTAGAGAATGAAAAACGAAAACAAAATAGGCAAAAACCTAAAAATTATGGCGTTAAATTTAGTGAGCTTTCACGTGGACATGAGAGTTTTAAAAAACTAAAAGCGGTTAATTTACAGGTGTTTTTAGAACAGAAAGCAGAGAAAGCAAAGCTTCAACAGGAGCAAGAAATAAAACCAAAAAGAAATTTAGGAAGAAGATTTTAAAATGAATTAAACTTATGAATGAGAATAATAGACCAAAAAGTCCAGGAGAAATTTTAGCTGCATTGAGTGCTGAAGGTAATAGAATAGAACAGTTAACGAAAGAAATTGATGAAAAGATTTATGCTTTTTATGGGGTTCAAAAGCAGTTTATTGAGAATGGTAATTTAATTACAGCTGAACAGAAAAAGGTTTTAGATGATTTAAAGAATTATAAATTGCCTGAAATCTCATTGGATGCTTCTGCTAAAAAGCAATTTGAAGAAGTAAAGCAGTATGAGAAAAATATACGTAAAAAGGATCGTACAATTCCATATTTAATTTTAATCATCTTTCTTTTGACAGCTACTTTTGTCTATTTTTTTAATCAAGATTTACGCGTTAAAAAGGAGGTCAAAGAAAATTTAATCAATGAAATTTATTCAAAAGGGGATACTATTGTTCCGAAAAAAGACTTTGATCTATCGGTTAAAAATATCAATATTATGAATGAATGGATTAAGAAAAATCCAAAGGATAGTGAAAAGTTTATTAAATTCTTCAATGAAAAAAAATAAAGGGATTTAACTCCAAAAATAAAGGATAAAACTGCTGTATTTTGGTGTAACAAATTGTTTTTCTATTTAAACGTTTAAGGAGAGTGCGTAACGTAAGTTATTTAGTAATAATTGTTTAATTTTGTTGTGTACCATTTTTGTTTTTAGCCAAGCTAACTTTTTGATATGTCTTAACAACCCAATTTTTAGGTGGTCGTTTTTCTAGATTCATATGGTCAAGTTTACCAGATTCTCCATTCTTACACTGGAAGTTTAATTAGTAGATACAAAAACATGAATGTTGTTTTTTTGTTTAGTTGAGAAACATAGATTTCTTAAAAAATACGATTTCATCCATAAAAAAATAGCCAATCGAAGTTGACTATTTTTGTTTTATTAATTGTTTTGAATTATCCTTCAAATACAACACCTTCGTAACAAGCATTGTAGATCGCTTTCAGCTCATCTAACGTTGGTTTGCGTGGATTGAAACCTGTACAAGGATCTGCTAAAGCATTAGCCGTAATATAATCGATGTTTTTGTCCCAATCTTCTTTCGAGATTCCAAACTCTTTAATCGAACTGATGTTGTTCACTTCGGCACGTAAAGCTTCGATCGCTTGTGCTAAATCTTCAGCCGTTTCTTTACCAATAATTTTTGCTAAATCCGGAAAACGTGGCGATACTTTCGCGTTATAACGAATTACGTTTGGTAAAAAGATCGCGTTGGAAGCACCGTGAGGAATACCATACAACGCACCTACTTGGTGAGATAATGAGTGA
>NZ_DJDM01000048.1:0-38129 GCF_002431085.1 Empedobacter sp. UBA5924 | reverse complement strand
ATTTAAAATGCACAACGGGTAATTTAAGTTATTTGTATAATATATAAATATGATAGAAATTTACACTATCAATAATTAAAATTATACAAATGAATATATTTATTATCAACGGAGCGCAAAACTTTGCCCATTCAGGTGGAGCTTTCAATAAAACATTAAATAATTGGACAACAGAATTTTTACAAGAAAAAGGTTTTGATTTTCGTGTTACAAATATAAATGATGAATTTGATGCTTTTGAAGAAGTAGAGAATTTTAAATGGGCAGATTTGATTATTTACCATTTTCCTATTTGGTGGTTTCAAGTTCCAAATCGCTTGAAATATTATATCGACGAAGTTTTTACGGCTGGACATGAAAATGGAATTTATAGAAATGATGGTCGTTCACGCAAAAATCCAGCAATTAATTACGGAACAGGTGGATTGATGCAAGGTAAAAAATATATGGTTAATACGACATGGAATGCGCCAGAAACGGCTTTTACTTTAGAAGGAGAATTTTTCGATCAAAAAACAGTTGATGAGGGTGTTTTATTTGGTTTCCACAAAATGAATCAGTTTGCAGGACTAAGTAGAATAAACGGTTTCCATTTCCACGACTTGGAAAAAAATGCAACTGAAGAACGTATCGAAAATTACCGTATAGCATATAGAGAACATTTAGAAAACATATTCATTAAAGAAAAAGAATTGGTATGATTTACCTAACAGCAGTTATTAAAGCAAAACCTGAATATCGCGAAGATGTAACAGTTGTTTTGCAGAATATGGTTACAGAAACCAGAAAAGAAGACGCTAATATCAGTATGATTTGCATCAAGGTTCGCAGGACGAAAATACATTTGTTTTCTACGAAATTTGGAGAGATCAACAGGGTTTAGATGAGCATAATCAACAGTCTTATATCTTAGAATTTGGCAAATTGGTTGTCGAAAAATTACAAGAAATACCACAAATTTATTTAACAAAAAAACTATAAAAAATGGAATACAGAAAATTAGGAAATACAGATTTAGAATTATCAGCAATCACTTACGGAGCCTTCGCTATTGGTGGAAATATGTGGGGTGGAAACGAGCAAAAAGATAGTATTGCATCGGTACAAGCTTCTATCGAAAATGGTGTAACAACTTTGGATACAGCGCCATTTTACGGTTTTGGATTGAGCGAAAAAATGATTGGTGAAGCTATAAAAGGTTATGATAGAACAAAAATTCAATTGTTAACAAAATTCGGTTTAGTTTGGGACGGAAGTAATAACGGAAAAGGTGAATTTTTCTTTGATGCAGAAGAAAATGGAAAAGCAATTCCTGTTTATAAATATTCGTCAAAAGAAAGTGTTATTAAAGAAGTGGAAGACAGTCTAAGACGTTTACAAACGGATTATATCGACTTATTGCAAATTCACTGGCCAGATGCTACAACGCCAATTTCAGAAACGATGGAAGCCTTGGAAATTTTAATTCAACAAGGTAAAATTCGTACTGCTGGTGTAAGTAATTACAGTGTGGATCAAGTAGAAGAAGCGCGTAAAACACTAAATATCGTGAGTAATCAAGTTAGATATAGTATGCTGAACCGAGAAGTAGAGCAGGATTTAGTTCCTTATGCTTTGGATAATGATTTAGGAATTATTGTGTACAGTCCAATGGAAAGAGGTTTACTTACCGGAAAATACTTTAAAGATGGAAAACTGAAAGATAATGACCACAGAAATGGTTATTTCCAACAATTTGATTTAGATAAAGTAAAAACTTTCCTTGAAACAATTACTCCAATTGCAGCAGAAAAAGGAGCTACACTTTCACAATTAGTTTTACGTTGGACAAGTTTACAACCTGCTATTTCGATTGTTTTAGCTGGATCAAGAAATGCTGAACAAGCGATAGTCAATGCAAAAGCAATGGATATTACTATTTCTGCTGAAGAAATGAAATTCATCAATACAGAATTGGGGAAAATCTAAAAATAAGAAAATAGATGAAAACAAAACCTATAATCAAATTTGTAGCTATTGGAATGCTTTTATTTGGAGCAGCTACTGGTTACGCACAAGATAAAACTTTAATTGATCCGAAAGATACCAGTTGACAAACATCACCTTATGGAAAAGGAGACGAAAATAGGTGCTGCAAATCTGATTACGCCCGAACTGGTTATGCAGTCGATTAAATTGGTAAAACAAGGAAAAACTCTTTCTTTAGCTATTCCGATCGATAAAACTCTTCCTGCTCTTCGTCATCGTAGTTTCAATCTTTACAATATTCAACCAGGAGAACAAGGTGGACAGACTTTAGGTCCTAATAAATTTAGTTTTAACGATGAATTGGTTAACGGTTGGACAGGTGTTGGAACACAGTTAAATGGTATTGGACATATTGGAATTGATAATGTATATTACGATGGAAATAAAACAACTGATTTTCACCTTTAACAATGAATTAAAAACCGTCATTGTTGAAGAGACAAGATTATTGTAAATAAGAGTACCAAAACCGACATACGATTTGCAGACGAGATTCAATCCATTGAAACGAGCGTAAAAAAGATTAGTGAGCGATAGCGAGTCATTTAATATTTTTAGTGAGTAAAATGAAGATTGAACGTCAAAAATCGAAGTCTTGATTTTTTTGGTTCGTTTTTTCATCAAGGAAAAAATGAACATATAATTATTAATCAACTTGTAACAATTTTACCTAAGCTCCACAGGAGCTTCTCCTTTTAATTTCAAATTCTTAATCTCAAATGTTTTTGCGTCAAGGTTCCCCAAAGGGCATATGAATTCATTTGAAAACAATAATAACTCATGAATAAAAAATGAATGAAATATAGTTTTGAAAAACGAGAATAATCTTTCTATCACTTTTTTGAGAGCAAAAAAGTAATCAAAAAACTCTTGTCTTTGATTTTCAACGGTCAAAATTGGTTTCAGTCATTGAATGTTTTAAATCATTTGCTCCGCAAACAGTAAAACATCTTAATCATGACTTTCAACTTTTTGACACTCGTTTCCAAATCATATGACATTTTTATAATACTTTTCTATACTTAAATTCACTTATAACAACAAATTTATAGATTATCATTGCTGAAGAGTCGAGATTACTTTTTGATCAAGCAAAAAGTAATATTCCGAAGCTTATAAAGCTTCTCCTTTTAATTTCAAATTCTTGATTTCAAATGTTTTGGATCAGGCCAAAATGAATATATAATCTTTTCTCACCACAATAGAAGCATAGATTTTTGCTACATTCTAAGCTTGATGTAATACGTTTTCTTATAACAGCGAATTTTAGTTAGAATAAAGGTTTTAACAACCATTCAGCATCTCAATAAATTTCTTTTCAATAGAAACATAAAATAATCTCAAAATTAATCTAGTTCAATAATGCCCTACGGGTTATATGTAGTTTTTTAAAAATATTGAAAATAATTGTTGTAAAGCATTTTTTAGTAAGGTATTTTGTACAATCAAAAAATGTTTCTATCTTTGAGATAGCCACAGAAAAGAAATGCAAACAATTAAAGAAAATATTAAACCTTTATTTGTTGGAATGAATAAGCAAACTTCTGCTTTACTTTCCAAAATTGTATTTGCTCAATATTCACACTAGAATATTGCAGATTATTTGTTGACGAATTTCGTCATCTATCTACCTTTTCATCAAAATAACAAACAAAATACGATATGCCACTTTATCATCATTTGGGAGAATTCCCACAAAAGCGACATACGGTATTCCGAAAACCAAATGGAGAATTATATGCAGAAGAATTAGTTTCTACGCATGGATTTTCGAGTACGTATTCCAATGTTTACCACTGTTATCCACCAACTTTGGTAAAAGCGATTAGCGAACCTTATTCGGTAGAGCCAAAAATTGCCCGCGCAAAACATTTAAAACATACCTCTTTAAAAGGTTTTAAAGTAAAACCTACCAAAGATTATTTAGAATCTCGTGTACCAGTTTTGGTTAACAATGATTTGCATATTTCATTGGCTGCGCCACAAGAATCGATGACTGATTATTTCTACAAAAATTCGATGGCGGATGAAGTAATTTTTATACACGAAGGTTCTGGAGTTTTAAAAACTGGTTATGGACAAATTGAATTTGAATATGGAGATTATTTAGTGATTCCACGTGGAATTATTTATCAACTTCATTTTAATGATTCTAATAATCGTCTATTTATTACAGAATCATTTAGCCCAGTTGAAACACCTCGTCGTTATCGCAATCATTTTGGACAGTTAATGGAACATTCGCCTTTTTGCGAGCGCGATATTAAACGTCCTCAAAATCTTGAAACAAATGATGAACACGGAGATTTCAAGATTATGATCAAAAAAGAAGGATTAATTTATCCGTATGTTTATGGAACTCATCCTTTTGATTTTGTAGGTTGGGATGGTTATCATTATCCATGGGCTTTTTCTATTCATAATTTCGAGCCAATTACAGGTCGTATTCATCAGCCACCGCCTGTTCATCAAACTTTTGAAGGTGCAGGTTTTGTGATTTGTAGTTTTGTTCCACGTCTTTTCGATTATCATCCAAATGCGATTCCAGCTCCTTATAACCATAGTAATGTAGACTCTGATGAAATTTTATATTATGTGGATGGAGATTTTATGTCGAGAAAATCGGTGGAGAAAGGACAAATTACATTACATCCAGCAGGAATTCCGCATGGTCCACATCCTGGTACAGTTGAAAAATCAATTGGAGCGAAAGAAACACACGAATTAGCGGTGATGATTGATCCTTTCAGACCATTGATGTTAACCGAACAAGCGTTAGAAATAGAAGATCCAGATTATTATAAATCTTGGCTTTATTAAGAGATTTTAATTTTGTTCTAAGTTCTAAGTTCTAAGTTCTAAGTTCTAAGTTCTAAGTTTATTGTCATTCTGAGCTTGTCGAATAATCTAAGAAAGGGTTTTATAAAAGTCATTATGAACTTGATTGAAAATCAAATATTTTAAGTCAAGAGAAACTGAATAAATCATATACAGTAAAACTCAATACATTTTACATAATACAATAAAATAAAAAACACAATAAAATGAGTACACAAACATTTGCAGAAAAAATAGCATTAGCACAAGATTTTCTTCCAATTAATGGAACCGATTATATCGAGTTTTATGTTGGTAATGCAAAACAATCTGCACATTATTACAAAACAGCTTTTGGATTTCAGGAAGTTGCGTATGCTGGCCCAGAAACTGGAGTGAGAGATAGAGCTTCTTATGTTTTACAACAAGGGAAGATTCGTTTGGTATTAACTTCTGGTTTAAAATCAGATTCTCCAATTTGTCAACATGCAATGAAACATGGTGATGGAGTTAAAATTTTAGCACTTTGGGTGGATGATGCGTACGATGCTTTTGAGCAAACAACAAAACGTGGAGGAAAACCTTATATGGAGCCAACTACGATTACAGATGAGTTTGGTGAAGTAAAAATGTCTGGAATTTATACATATGGCGAAACAATCCATATGTTTATTGAACGTAAAAATTATGAAGGTCCTTTTATGCCAGGTTATGTAAAATCTGAATCAACATATCAACCAACAGATTGTGGTTTATTATATGTGGATCATTGCGTTGGTAATGTGGGTTGGAATCGTATGAACGAAGCGGTTGCTTGGTACCAAGATGTAATGGGATTTGTAAATATTTTATCGTTTGATGATAAACAAATCAATACGGAATATTCAGCATTAATGTCGAAAGTGATGAGTAACGGAAATGGTTATTCAAAATTCCCTATCAATGAGCCTGCAGAAGGTCAAAAGAAATCTCAAGTAGAAGAATATTTAGATTTTTACGAAGGAGAAGGAGTGCAGCATATTGCAGTTGCAACTAAGGATATTGTAAAAACTGTGACAGAACTTAAATCTCGTGGAGTTGAGTTTTTATCAGCGCCACCAGAGGCTTATTACGATATGATTCCAGAGCGTGTTGGTGAAATTGATGAGGATATTAAGAAGTTACAAGATTTAGGAATTTTGGTTGATTGTGATGAAGAAGGTTATTTGTTACAAATTTTTACGAAACCAGTCGAAGATCGTCCAACATTATTCTACGAAATTATCGAGCGTCATGGAGCGCAATCGTTTGGAGCAGGTAATTTCAAAGCATTGTTCGAAGCCTTAGAAAGAGAGCAAGAACGTCGAGGAAATTTATAAATAGATATTTTTTTAAAGCCATTGGATTATTTCTAATGGCTTTTTTCTTAATCAAATCTTAAGTTTTGTGTAAGGAGGTTTCAAATACATTTGTTCAATAAAATGAATGTGAAAATGAACCAAATTAAAACAAAAACGATAGTCATGAATTGTGTATTACTTTCAATATTTTCTATAAAAGGGAATGCACAAGATACAATTCAGCAAACTAAAACCGATTCTATTCAACTTGATTCTATTCCAAAGCAAATATTTAATCCAGAAGATAAAGTTTATCATTTCAACGACAAAAAGTTGATTATTCCTGCGACTTTAATTACATACGGAAGTTTGAGTTTGGCAATTCCAGCATTGGATAATTTAAATAAATCTACTCAAAACGAAATTTTAGAAGATAAAACAAAAGGAAATAAATTTGATAATTATACACAATATTTACCTGCAGCAGCGGTTTATGGATTGAATTTGGCTGGCGTTCAAGGGAAACATAATTTACGAGATCGTACAATAATTTTTGCAACTTCTCAAATCATCAATACAGGTTTGGTGATGGGGCTAAAACACACTGTACAGGAAGAAAGACCCGATGGCACAAATAATCTTTCTTTTCCTTCTTGACATACGGCAAATGCATTTTCTACGGCTCAATTTATGTTTCGAGAATACCAAGATTCTAATTTTTGGTTGAGTTTGGCTGGATATCCTTTGGCTGCTTTTACGGGTGTTTATCGTGTTATCAATAATCGCCATTGGGTTGGAGATGTTGTTGCTGGAGCGGGAATAGGAATTTTATCGACGGAATTGGCGTATTGGTTATTTCCTACGATTAACAACTGGTTTTCTCCAAAAAATAAAGAATCAAAAATAGCGACAATGGTTTTTCCTATTTATCAAAATAATCAAGCGGGAGTTGGTTTGGTGATGAGGTTTTAGTTATTTATAACCATATTTCGACCTTTTAAATAATATAAAATAGGACCTAAGTATGGAATTAATACTACAACAAAAATCCATAGAAATTTTGTTTTTAAATTTCTAAATTGATGTGTAATAACATGTATTAAACACATTATAGGTAAAAAGGTCATTGTTAATACAAAAAGAAACCATATCCCAACAAAAATATCTTCCATTGTTTAATTAATTTGCGTAAAACTAATGAATATTTCAACTAACATTCATTAGTTTTTATAAAAAATCATTATCTTCAACGCTCAAAACTGCAAACAAATAAAATGAAGAATATAGAACTAACGATTCCAAAATTGGGAGAAAGTGTAGAGTCTGTACAATTGGTTCGTTTTACAAAAAACGTTGGCGATTTCATTCAAGAAGATGAAGTAATTGCCGAAGTTTCGACGGATAAAGTAGATTCTGATGTGCCTTCTACAACTGCTGGAAAAATTATTGAGTTTAGATTTAATGAAGGAGATGAAATAAAAATAGGAGAAGTTTTCGCTTTAATTGAGCCTTCAGAAACTCAACAACAATCAGCTCAAAAAACTGAAAATGTTGAAGAAAAAAAGATTGAAACTGTTACAACTTCGCAAGTTATAAATTCAATCGATACAAATCATTTTTTATCACCTTTGGTAAAAAGTATTATCCAAAAAGAAAATCTTCAATCAACAGATATTTCACAAATAAAAGGTTCTGGTCGTGATGGAAGAATTTCGAAAAATGATGTATTAAATTATATTCAAAATAAATCATTTACAACTAATAATTCAAGTAATACTTTAAATAAAAATAATATAGTTTCAAGTTCTTCTTATGGAGCGAAAGATGAAATCATTGAGATGGATAAAATGCGTCAATTGATTTCAAAACACATGAAAAAGAGCAAACAAACTTCGCCTCATGTGACGGCTTATGTAGAACCTGATGTTACGAATTTTGTAAAATGGCGAGAAGAAAATAAAGCTGCTTTTGAAGCTAAATACAAACAAAAATTGACATTTACACCGTTAATTGTAGATTGTGTTGTTCGTGCAATTAAAGATTTTCCATTGATTAATGTATCAGTTGATGAAACTGAGACTAAAATAATCAAACACAATGAGATAAATATTGGAATTGCAACTGCTTTACCAAGTAATAATTTAATTGTTCCTGTCATTCATCAAGCCAATGAATTAAATTTAGAAGGTTTAGCAAAAGGTGTAAATTCAATTGTAGATAAAGCAAGAAATAATAAACTTTCGCCAGATGATGTTCGTGGAGGAACGTTCACAATAAGTAATGTGGGGACTTTTGGCAATTTGATGGGAACGCCAATTATCAATCAACCTGAAGTGGCAATTTTAGCGACTGGTGTAATCAAGAAAAAACCTGCGGTTTTGGAAACTGAATTCGGAGATATTATTGTGGCGAGACAATTTATGTATTTGTCACTTTCGTTTGATCATCGTGTGATAGATGGATCTTTGGGAGGCGTTTTCTTGAAGCGAATTTCAGATTACATGGAAAATTGGGATGTTAACACGCAAATTTAATCAGAATGGAAACCACATTATCAACAACAACATTACTTAAACAAGCATACGAATTATTGGTTACTGCAAAATCTTTAACCGAATTATACGAAGAAAATAAAGCTGTAACAAGCAAATATGTACATGCAACAGCGCGTGGACACGAAGCAATACAAATTGCTACAGGATTACAATTATTACCACAAGATTACTTAAGCGCGTATTACCGTGATGATGCCATGTTATTATCAATTGGAATTACGCCTTATGAATTGATGCTGCAATTATTAGCAAAACGCGACGATATTTTTTCTGGAGGAAGAACCTATTATTCTCATCCAAGTTTGCGTCGTGATAATATGCCAAAAATTCCGCATCAAAGTAGTGCAACGGGAATGCAAGCGATTCCAACAACAGGAATTGCGATGGGAATGCAATACAAAGAGTTAGAAGGTCTTTGTGATGAAGAAGTAAAACCAATTGCGGTTTGTTCGTTAGGAGATGCGTCTTGTACGGAAGGCGAGGTGGCAGAAGCTTTCCAAATGGCAGCGTTGAAACAATTACCAATTTTATATTTGGTTCAAGATAATGAATGGGATATTTCGGCTTCGGCAGATGAAATTCGTGCACAAGATATCGCTCATTATGCAAAAGGTTTCAATGGTTTGGAAGTTTTTGTGGTTGATGGAACGGATTTTTTAGCTTCTTATGAAACGCTTCAACGTGCAATTGAAATTATTCGTACAGAACGTCGTCCGATTTTGGTTCATGCAAAAGTTCCTTTATTGAATCATCATACATCTGGCGTTCGCAAAGAATGGTACAGAGATGATTTAGAGGAAGCACAATCTCGTGATCCTTACGATAAATTAAAATATACTTTATTAAATGAAGGTTTCGATGAAAATGATTTAATCGAAATTGAGAATAAGATAAAAGAACAAGTTCAGGCAGAATATCAAGAAGCATTAAAAGCAGAAGATCCACGTTCTGAAGATTTATATACGCATGTTTTTGCATCAACACCGATTAACGAAGAAAAAGGAAATCGTTCTCCAGAAGGAAAAGATAAAACAGTAATGGTAGATTCTGCATTATTTGCGATTCGTGAATTAATGGCAAAACATCCAGAAGCTTTATTATATGGACAAGATGTAGGATTGCGTTTAGGTGGAGTTTTTCGTGAAGCGGCAACTTTAGCAAAACAATATGGTAAAAATCGTGTATTTAATACACCAATTCAAGAAGCGTTTATAATCGGATCTACGGTTGGAATGTCTGCAGTTGGCTTAAAACCAATTGTTGAGGTGCAATTTGCAGATTATATTTGGCCAGGATTGAATCAATTGTTTACAGAAGTGGCGCGTTCTAATTATTTATCAAACGGTAAATGGCCAGTTTCGATGATTTTACGTGTACCAATTGGTGCGTATGGAAGCGGAGGACCTTATCATTCAAGTTCAGTTGAAAGTGTTTTGACGAATATTAAAGGAATTAAAATTGCGTATCCATCTACTGGAGCGGATTTGAAAGGTTTGATGAAAGCAGCATATTACGATCCGAATCCTGTGGTAATGCTAGAGCACAAAGGGTTGTATTGGAGTAAAATAAAAGGAACAGAAGATGCTGCGACAGTTGAGCCGGACGAAGATTATGTATTGCCTTTTGGTAAAGCACGTGAAGTTTTAACGGCTGAATCTTCTCAAAATCATAATTCTGTTTCGATTATTACATACGGAATGGGAGTGTATTGGGCAAAACAAGCGGCAAAGGATTTTCCTAATCAAGTCGAAATTATCGATTTAAGAACTTTAGTTCCGTTAGATGAAGAAACAATCTTTAATAGTGTAAAAAAACACAATCGTTGTATTGTTTTGACAGAAGAAGCGAAGCAAAACTCTTTTGCACAGAGTATTTCAGGCTTAATTAATGAAGAGTGTTTTGAGTACTTAGATGCACCAATTCGTGTGTTAGGAGCGCAAGATATGCCAGCAATTCCATTAAATTCGACTTTAGAAGCAGAGATGTTACCTAATGCTGAAAAATTAAAAACATTGATTAATGATGTTTTATCTTATTAAAAGACAATAATTAGTATGAATTGTATTTTTTACACTAAAAAAACTAACGTTTGTTAGTTTTTTTAGTTTTTTTGATTAAATTTGTTATTATCAAAAATCAAAATCTGCAAAAATTATGATATTTAATCCCGAGATAGAACAAATGCCAATTGAAAAATTGCGCGTTCTTCAAAACGAAAGACTTCAAAACATGTTGCAAAAAGTGTATAACAATGTACCTTTTTACAAAGAAGCATTTGATGCAGCTGGAATAAAACCAGAAGACATCAAAGGTGTTGAAGATCTACACAAATTACCTTTTACCAAAAAAACACATTTAAGAGAGAACTATCCGTTCGGATTATTTGCAGAACCAAAGAGCAACGTAATCCGTTTACATTGTTCAAGCGGCACAACAGGAAAACCAACTGTTGTAGGTTATACCAAAAACGACATCGAATTATTTTCAGAAGTAGTAGCACGTTCTTTAGCAGCTTCTGGATGCGAACCAGGAATGACATTACAAAATGCCTATGGTTATGGTTTGTTTACTGGAGGTTTGGGATTACATTATGGAGCAGAAAAATTAGGAATGACAGTTATTCCTATTTCTGGTGGAAATACTGAAAAACAAATCATGTTGTTGAAAGATTTTCAGGCTGATGCGATTTGTGCAACACCATCGTATGCATTAACAGTAGCTGAGGAAATCAAAAAAAGAGGAGAATCGTTAGAAAGCTTAAATCTTAAGTTTGCGATTTTGGGATCAGAACCATGGTCAGAAGCGTTACGTCAAGAAGTAGAAGGAAGTTTGAATATCAAAGCGTCTAATATTTATGGATTGAGCGAAATTATCGGACCTGGTGTATCTAATGAAGATTATGAAGAGCAAGGATCAGGATCTTACATTTGGGAAGATCATTTCTTTCCAGAAATTGTAGACGAGAAAACAGGTGAACCTGTGCCTTACGGACAACCTGGAGTTTTAGTGATTACAACGTTAACAAAAGAAGCTTTACCATTGGTGCGTTATTGGACGGGAGATATCACAACCCTTACGTACGAACATTCTAAGAAAAGAACACATATCAAAATGGGACCAATTATTGGTCGTGCAGATGATATGATGATTATTAGAGGTGTAAATTTCTTTCACACACAAATCGCTGATTTTATTCCAGAATTCCCAGAATTATCACCAAATTATCAAGTAGTTTTAACAAAACCTAAAAATATGGATGCTGTAGAAGTTGGATTTGAAATTAATCCTGACTATTTTGCAAGCCAAGGTTTCACTTGTGATAATTTGAACGACGAATCTAATCATGCATGTTGCAAATTAATCTCTAATATTCACAAAAAAATTAGAGACAATATTGGATTAGGAATGAATGTTAAATTGTATCAAGTTGATGAACTTCCGAAAAGTGAAGGAGGAAAATTAAACCGAATCATCGATAACAGACATTTATAAATATATGCCTAAACAAAGTAAAAAAGAACTGATTATTCAAGAAGCTGCCTTAATCTTTAAACAAAAAGGTTATTCGGCAACATCAATGCGTGAACTGGCTGAAAAGGTTGGAATGGAAGCCGCAAGTTTATACAATCATATTCGTTCGAAAGACGAAATTTTAGAAGAGATTTGTTTTAAAGTTGCTAATCAATATGTTTCTCACATTAGCTCGATCGAAGATACAAACGAATCAAATGTTCAGAAATTGAGAGATTTAATTCAATTGCATGTCAGAATGATTATTGATGAGCCAAACGAAGTTTCTGTTGCAAATAATGATTGGAAAAATCTTTCGGATACGAAAAAGGATTTGTATAAAACAATTCGAAAAGGATACGAAAAAAGAATCGCCAATCTTATCAAAGCAGGAATTGCAGCAGGTGAATTTAAAGATTTGAATGTTTCGGTTGCTTTATTTACTTTATTATCATCATTACGTTGGATAGAATTGTGGTACAAACCTGGACGAGATATCTCACCAGAGCAGTTAGAAAATGACTTAATGACACTATTAATTAACGGATTTCAAAAATAATATGGCTATAAATTTTCACCAATTACGCGTTAAAAATGTAAAAAAGGAAACACCAGATTGTGTATCCGTTACATTTGAAGTGCCAGAAGAATTAAACCAAGAATTCAAATTCAAACATGGTCAATATTTAACGTTTAAGAATTTTCACAATAACGAAGAAATTAGACGTTCTTACTCAATTTGTTCAAGTCCTTTGGATAATGAATTAAGAGTTGCTGTAAAGAAAATTGAGGATGGAATTTTCTCGACATTTGTTAACGATACAATCAAAGTTGGCGATGTTCTTGATGTAATGACTCCACAAGGAAATTTCTTTACAGAAGTACACGAAGACAACAAAAAGTTATATGTAGGAATTGTGGCGGGATCTGGAATTACACCAGTACTTTCGATTATCAAAACAGTTCTACAAACAGAACCTAACAGTCAATTTGTGCTGTTATATGGAAACAGAAACAAAAGTTCGATTATTTTTAAAGAAGAAATCGAAGCATTAAAAAATAGATACATGGAACGCATTAGCGTTTACAATATCTTGAGTCGTGAAACGGCTGATGCTGAGATTTTGAGTGGTCGTATTGATAAATCAAAAATTGAATATTTCTTGCAAAATATCATCGATCCAAAAGAAGTAAGCGAAGTTTTCCTTTGTGGACCAGAAGAAATGATTTTAAGCGGTCGTGACGCTTTTGTAGAAGCAGGAGTTGATGTAAAACATTTACATTTCGAATTATTCTATAGTGCATCTGCAGAAGCGAAAAAGGTAGAGCGTCAAAAAGCTGTAAAACAATCAAACGATACAATGAGTAAAGTTACCATTAAATTAGATGCAACAGCTTTACAGATTGATTTGGGTTACAATGGCGACACAATCTTAGATGCGGCTTTACAAAACGGAGCTGATTTACCTTATGCTTGTAAAGGTGGTGTTTGCGCAACTTGTAAGTGTAAAGTAGAGAAGGGTGAGGTAGAAATGGACATCAACTACTCACTTGAGCCAGATGAATTAGAAAGAGGATTTGTATTAGCGTGTCAAGCGCACCCTCGTTCTGCAGAAGTCGTGGTAGATTTTGATGCCAAATAATCAACTTTAAAAACGTTTAGAAATGAGTGCAAAAGAAATTGATTTTCAAGAAATCTTCGATAATAAGATTGAAAATGAAGTTCGTATCGAACCAAAAGACTGGATGCCAGACGCATACCGTAAAACATTAATCAGACAAATCTCTCAACATGCTCACTCAGAAATTGTTGGGATGTTACCAGAAGCAAACTGGATTACAAGAGCGCCTTCATTAAATAGAAAGAAAATCTTATTAGCGAAAGTTCAAGACGAAGCTGGTCACGGATTATACTTATATTGTGCTGCTGAAACATTAGGTGTTTCCCGTATTCAAACATTAAATGATTTACATTCAGGTAAAGCTAAATATTCATCAATCTTCAATTATCCAACCCTTACTTGGGCAGATATCGGAATGATTGGTTGGTTGGTAGATGGAGCTGCGATTCTGAATCAAGTTCCATTATGTCGTACATCTTACGGACCTTATGCTCGCGCAATGGTACGTGTTTGTAAAGAAGAATCTTTCCACCAAAGACAAGGTTACGAAGCATTAGTGGTATTATCAAAAGGAACACCAGAACAAAAAGCGATGTTGCAAGATGCAATGAATCGTTGGTGGTGGCCTACATTAATGATGTTTGGACCAAAAGATGAAGAATCATCAAACTCAGAATTATCAATGAAATGGAGAATCAAACGTTTTTCGAATGACGAATTACGTCAACGTTTCGTGGATATTTCTATTCCTCAAGCCGAATATTTAGGATTAACTATTCCAGATCCAGATCTAAAATTCAATGAAGAAACAGGTCACTACGAATTCGGAGAAATTGATTGGGAAGAATTCTGGAATGTTGTGAAAGGAAACGGTAAATGTAACAAACAACGTTTGGATGCTCGCCGTAATGCTCACAACGAAGGAGCTTGGGTTCGTGATGCTGCAACAGCTTACCACGAAAAAAGAAAACAAAGAGAATTAGAAAAAGAACAACGCAAAAACGCATAAAAAGATGGAAAATAGAGATTGGCCTTTATGGGAAGTATTCATTAGAAGTAAACAAGGGTTAGACCACAAACACGTTGGGAGCTTACATGCTGCTGATGCTACAATGGCACTAGAAAATGCACGTGATGTATATACGCGTCGTTTAGAAGGTGTAAGTATTTGGGTGGTAGAATCTGCTAATATTCATGCTTCTAATCCTGATGAAGCAGAACAATTTTTTGATCCTGCAGAAGACAAAGTTTACCGTCATCCAACTTTTTATGATGTACCAGAAGAAATTAAAAACATGTAATTTATGACAAGTACAGTTTATCAAAACAATCAAAATTACATCGATTTTATCTTACATTTAGCAGATACAAATCTAATTTTGGCACAACGTTTATGCGAATGGTGTGGTCATGGTCCAATTTTAGAACAAGACATCGCAATGTCTAATATGGCGTTAGATTTATTAGGTCAAACATCTAATTATTATGACTATGCGGCTGAAATGATCGGAAATGGAGCAACAGAAGATACGTTAGCAATGTTACGCGAAGAGCGTGAATACAAAAACTTATTGTTAGTTGAGTTACCAAACGGACATTTCGGTGATACAGTTGCACGTCAATTCTTTTATGATTCTTACCACGCGTTATTGCTAGAACAATTCTTGAAAGTAAAAGATCTTAAATTACAAGCTATCGCTGAAAAATCATTAAAAGAAGTAAAATATCACTTAAAATGGTCATCAGAATGGATGATTCGTTTAGGGGATGGAACACAAGAATCTCACGATAAAATTCAGGAAGCTGTAAATAATATTTTACCTTATGTAAAAGAAGCGTTTTTATTAGCGCCTTACCAAAAAGCTTTAGTTGAAGAAGGATTAATTTCAAGTCCAGAAGAATTCCAAGCGACTTGGTTAACAAATGTAAAAGTAATTTTAGACGAAGCGACAATCGAAGCTGATGTAGAAAATGCTTTTGTACAAAAAGGAGGTAAAGAAGGTGTTCATACAGAGCATTTAGGATTTATCTTAACAGATTTACAATATTTACAAAGAACTTATCCAGATTCGCAATGGTAACCGAAAAAGAAATTTGGCAATACATGGAGGAAGTCGCTGATCCAGAAATTCCTGTGATTAGTGTAATTGATCTTGGTGTTGTGCGTAAAATTGAATTAATTGACCAAGAAAGTGTCAACGTTACAATTACGCCTACGTATTCGGGATGTCCTGCTATGAGTGCAATTTCAATTTCTGTTCGTTTAAAATTAATCGAAAAAGGATTCAAAAATATCAATGTCATTAATCAGTTGAGCCCTTCGTGGTCAACTGATTGGATGACAGAAGAAGGAAAGCAAAAAATGAAGGCTTATGGAATTGCGCCTCCAACTAAAAATCCTTCGAGCGATGAGCTCTTTTCAGACGAACAAAATGTAGAATGTCCACAATGTGGCTCTACAGATACCAGACTTATCAGTCAATTTGGTTCTACGGCCTGTAAAGCTATGTATCAATGCAATAGTTGCCACGAACCATTTGATTATTTCAAATGTCATCATTAAAAAATTATGGAAAATTCAACATCAATCCTATACACACAAGAGGGAGGAATTGCTACGATTACGTTGAATCGTCCTTCTGTTTTTAACAGTTTTAATCAGGAAATGATTAAATCTCTTCAACATCACTTGGATGTTGCAGCTCAAGATGTTTCTGTTCGTGCAGTGGTTTTAACTGGAACGGGAAAAGCATTCTGCGCTGGTCAAGATTTAGGAGAAGTTTTAGAAGAAAAAGAAATCGACTTCAATAAAATCGTTCAAGAAAATTACAATCCATTGGTTCTTAAAATTAGAAACATGGACAAACCAGTTGTTGCTGCTGTAAACGGTGTTGCTGCCGGTGCGGGAGCAAATTTAGCTTTGGCTTGTGACATTGTTGTTGCGAAAGAATCGACAAATTTCATTCAAGCTTTTTCTAAAATTGGTTTAATCCCAGATTGTGGAGGAACTTATTTCTTACCTCGTTTAATTGGACTTCAAAAAGCAACTGCTTTAATGATGCTTGCAGATAAAGTTTCGGCGGCTCAAGCAAAAGAAATCGGAATGATTTATGAGTTTTTTGCTGACGATATTTTCGATGCTGAAGTTGCAAAGATTGCTGATAAATTAGCCAATCTTCCAACAAAAGGTTTGGCTTATACAAAGAAATTATTGAATCAAACATTTAATAATTCAATCGAAGAACAATTAATTCAAGAAGGATTATTTCAAGCTAAATCAGGGAATACATCAGATTATCAAGAAGGTGTAGACGCATTTATCGAGAAAAGAAATCCTGTTTTTAAAGGCGAGTAAGAAATGAAAAAAATAGGAATTATTGGTGGTGGAGCAATGGGGTCTGGAATTGCGCAAGTTTTTGCTCAATATGGTCATCCAGTTGTTTTATATGACACAAATAAAGAAGCTTTAGATCGTTCAAAACAAAACTTAGCGAAGACTTTCGAGAAGTTAGTGGCGAAAGAAAAATATACTGCTGAAAAAGCACAAGAAATTCAAAACAATATCGAATATGCAGATAGTTTAAGTGCTTTTGCATCCATCGATTTGATGATTGAAGCAATTATTGAAAACTTAGATATTAAAAAATCAGTTTTCAAACAAGTGGAAGAAATCGTTTCTGACGAATGTATTTTAGCGTCAAACACTTCTTCATTATCAATCGCATCAATTGCATCTGCTTGTTCTAAACCAGAACGTGTAATTGGAATCCACTATTTCAACCCTGCACCATTAATGGCTTTGGTAGAAATTATTCCAGCCGTACAAACACGCGAAGGATTAGCAGACGAAGTAAAAGCATTGATTCAATCTGTTGGTAAATTACCAGTCATCACAAAAGATACTCCTGGATTTATAGTAAATCGTGTGGCTCGTCCATTCTACAGCGAATCAATTCGTTTATTAGAAGAAGGAGTTGCAGATGCAGAAACAATAGACTTTGCGATGACTTCTGTTGGAGGTTTCCGTATGGGACCCTTCGAATTAATGGATTTTATTGGTCATGATGTGAATTATCGTGTAACCGAATCGGTTTTCGAATCATTCTTTTATGATCCAAGATTTAAACCATCTTTTTCTCAAAAACGTTTATTCGAAGCTGGATTTTACGGTCGTAAATCTGGTCGTGGATTTTACAATTATGCAGAAGGAGTGGAGAAAAAAGCACCATCTCAAGATCAAGCATTATTAGAAAAAATCTACAAACGCGTTTTAGTGATGTTAATCAATGAAGCAGCTGATGCTTTATTTTTAAACATTGCAAACCGTGAGGATTTAGATACAGCGATGACAAAAGGGGTTAATTACCCTAAAGGACTATTGAAATGGGCGGATGAATATGGTCTTGAAAATGTACAAAACGATTTAGATGAATTGTACAATTATTACCACGAAGACCGTTACCGTTTAAGTCCAATTATTAGAAATTTCGTCAAAGAGAACAAAACATTCTACTAAAAAATATCAAAACATGGAATCACAAAAGTTATTAAATGCAATGCTTGACCACGATAAATTTAGTGAATGGTTAGGTTTAGAAGTAATTGAAGTAAGAGAAGGATATGCAAAATTACAAGCAGCAATTCGTCCTGAAATGATGAACGGAGTGGGGTCTGTTCACGGAGGCGTTACGTTTGCGATGGCAGATTCTGCATTTGCTTTTTCGTGCAATATGTACAATAATATCTCAGTTGCTTTAGATGTTCATATTTCATTTACGAAAGCTGGACGCAATGGAGATGTTTTTACCATTGAATCTCAAGAAGTTTCGACAACGAAAAAAACAGGTATTTACGATATCAAAGTTACAAATCAAAACAACGAATTAATTGCTTTATTTAAAGGAACTTGCTTTAGAACAGGTAAACCTTTAATTGAAGAATAAATTTTATAAATTGCCTAAAGCATAAAGTTTTAGGCATAAAGCTTTAAAACAATGAACCAAACATATATTATAGATGGAGTTAGAACTCCAATTGGTAAATTAAAAGGTGGATTATCTGCTGTTCGTCCAGATGATATGGGGGCAATGGTAATCGCCGAATTATTAAAAAGAAATCCATCAATTGATCCTGCTGCATTCTACGATGTAATTTTAGGGAATGCAAATCAAGCAGGAGAGGATAACCGTAATATAGCTCGTATGTCGGCTTTATTATCTGGATTACCTTACACAGTTCCAGGTGAAACAGTGAATCGTTTATGTGCTTCTGGCTTATCAGCTGCAATTGCAGCATCGAGAGCAATTCAGGTTGGTGATGCACAATTAATGATTTCTGGTGGAGCAGAATCGATGACACGTGCACCTTTAGTAATTTCTAAATCGGCTTCTCCATTTGGTGGTGATGCACAAATTTATGACTCAACTTTTGGTTGGCGTTTTATTAACCCAAAAATGAAAGAAATGTGGGGAGTTGATGGAATGGGTAATACAGCTGAAAATTTAGCAGAGCGTGATAATATTTCGCGTGATGATCAAGATTTATTTGCGGTTTGGTCTCAACAAAAAACGGCTGCTGCGCAAGCGAATGGACGTTTAGCGAAAGAGATTGTTCCTGTTGTTATTCCACAACGTAAAGGTGATGCTATTATTTTTGATATAGATGAATTCCCAAAGAATAATACAACAATGGAGATTTTATCAAAGTTACGCCCAGCTTTCAAAGCAGATGGAACGGTAACTGCGGGTAATGCTTCTGGGCTTAATGATGGTGCGGCAGCGAATATTTTAGCTTCTGAACAAGCGATTAAAGATTTTGGTTTAACACCAATGGCACGTATTGTTTCTTCTGGTGTTGCAGGTGTTGAGCCTCGCATTATGGGAATTGGACCAGTGAATGCAACTAAAATTGCATTAGAAAAAGCTGGTTTAACAATGAATGATATTGATGTAATTGAATTAAATGAAGCTTTTGCAGCGCAATCTTTAGCATGTACGCGTGCATTAGGTTTAGTAGATAACGATTCTCGTATCAATCCAAATGGTGGAGCTATCGCTTTAGGACATCCACTTGGAATGTCAGGAGCGCGTATCTTAAATTCTGCGGCTTACGAATTACAAGCTACAGGAAAACGTTATGCATTGGTTACAATGTGTATCGGTTTAGGACAAGGTTACGCTGTAATTATTGAAAGAGCATAAAATAGTTATTCGAAATTCGAAGTTAGTTTTTCGAGTAATACTAAGTTCGAATTTCGTCAAACGAAAAACTATATTAGAAAAATGATTTACGAATTCAAAGGATATAAACCCGTTGTTCATCCAACAGCATTTATTCATCCGCAAGCTGTGGTGACAGGAAATGTGATTATTGGGAAAGATGTTTACATTGGTCCAGGTTGTGCGTTACGTGGTGATTGGGGACAAATTATTATCGAAGATAATTGCAATGTACAAGAAAATTGTACGATTCATATGTTTCCAGGAACAACAGTTCATTTAAAAGAAAAAGCGCATATCGGTCACGGCGCAATTATTCACGGCGCAACAATTGGTCGTAATTGTATGGTTGGGATGAATGCAGTTGTTATGGATAATGTTGTGGTAGAAGACGAATGTATTGTTGGTGCTTTAGCTTTTGTAAAGGCTGATACACATATTCCGACAAGAAGTGTTGTGGTTGGAAATCCTGCAAAAATCGTAAAACAAGTTTCGGATCAAATGATCGAATGGAAAGATCAAGGTACTCAACAATATATGCAATTACCAAGTGATTGTCATGATAGTTTAAAACCTTGTGAACCATTAACAGAAGTTCCAGATTATTATTACGAGTCAATGGCTTCGAATTATAAAACGTGGAATGAAAGTAAGTAAAATGTAAAAAGTATTATGTAAAATGTCATACTGAACTTGTTTCAGTATCACACTTAAATTTAATGAGATTCTGAGATGAACTCAGAATGACAAAAACTTATAACTTAATACTTACGACTTATAACTAAAAAAATACACAAACAACATAAAAATGGCTAAACAATTAGAAAATTATGCTTTAGGACAATGGACAAAAGGTTCGTCTGAAGGGCAAATGTTATATAACGCCATCAATGGCGAAGAAATAGGAACTGCATCATCAGCTGGATTAGATTTCGGTGCGATGATGGATTATGCACGTACAGTTGGTGGACCAGTTTTACGTAAAATGACGTTCCAAGAAAGAGGTTTAATGTTGAAAAAATTAGCCTTATACTTAATGGATCGTAAAGAAGAATTTTACACGGTTTCTTGGGCAACAGGTGCGACTCGTGCAGATTCTTGGGTTGATATTGAAGGAGGAATTGGAAACTTATTTGCCAATGCATCTTTACGACGTCAATTCGGAGATCAACCATTTTATGTTGAAGGAGAAACGCATAAAATCTCTAAAAACGGAACATTCTTAGGTACACATATTTTAACACCAAAACGAGGTGTTGCAATTCATATTAATGCATTCAATTTCCCAGTTTGGGGAATGTTAGAAAAAGTTGCGGTTAATTTATTGGCTGGAGTTCCAGCTATTGTAAAACCTGCGACAATTACTTCTTTCTTAACGGAAACTGTTGTTCGTGCAATCATTGAATCTGGAATTTTACCTGACGGTGCTTTACAATTAATCACAGGTTCAGCAAACGGAATTTTAGATAATGTAGAGTCAGAAGATGTTGTAACATTTACAGGTTCTGCTTGGACAGGACAAATGTTAAAAGCACATCCAAGAATTACTTCAGAAGGTGTTCCATTCAACTTAGAAGCAGATTCTTTAAACGCTTGTGTTTTAGGAGAAGATGTACAAGTTGGCTCACTAGAATTTGATATTTTTATTAAAGAGGTTACACGTGAAATGACAACTAAAGCAGGACAAAAATGTACAGCGGTTCGTCGTGCGTTGGTTCCAGCTCATTTGGTTGAGGATGTACAAATTGCTTTAGGACAACGTTTGGCAACGACTACAATTGGAGACCCAAATGTGGAAGGTGTTCGTATGGGAGCTTTGGCGGGAGCAGCGCAAGTTAAAGAAGTTCGTGAGAAAGTAGAAGAATTAGCTAAATCGCAAGAAATTATTTTTGGAAACTTAGATAATTTCGAAGTGAAAGGTGCTGATAAAAACAAAGGTTCTTTCATTTCTCCAATTTTATTTTTAAACAACGATCCATTCAATAAAACTGATGTTCACAACATCGAAGCTTTTGGACCAGTTTCTACAATTATTCCTTACAACGGAACTGCTGAAGCAATTGAGTTAGTTCGTATGGGGAAAGGATCGTTAGTTTGTTCGATTGTTACTGCGGATAATGATATCGCAACAGAATTTGTATTGAATGCAGGTTCTTTACACGGACGTATCGTTATTTTGGATGCAGAATGTATCAAAGAGTCTACAGGTCACGGATCACCACTTCCATTATTAGTACACGGAGGTCCAGGTCGTGCAGGTGGAGGAGAAGAAATGGGAGGTAAGCGTGGTGTATTACACTATATGCAACGTACAGCAATCCAGGGTTCTCCAAATAAACTAACAGCTGTTACTCAACAATACCAATATGGAGCAAATTATATCGAAGAAGATAAACATCCATTCGCGAAGCATTTCGAAGAAGTTAAAGTTGGTGATACATTAATCACAGCAAAACATACGATTCAACAATCAGATATTAATGCATTTGCAGCTTTATCTGGGGATAATTTCTATGCACATGTTGACGCAACTTCTTTAGAAGGAACTATTTTTGAGCGTAATGTTGCTCACGGATACTATTTATTGTCTAAAGCGGCAGGTTTATTTGTTTTAGCGAAAAAAGGTCCAGTTTTATTAAACTATGGTTTAGATGAATGTCGTTTTGTGAAGCCTGTATATCCAGGTTCTACAATTGGAGTGCGTTTTACGTGTAAAGAAAAAATCGATCAAGAGAAAAAAGATGAAAACGATGTGGCAAAAGGAATTGTTCGTTGGTTGGTTGATATTTACGACGAAACGGGAGAAACAGTTGGTATTGCAACAATTTTAACAATGGTTAAAAAATTAAATCAAGATTAATATAATGTGAGAATGTGGTAATTTGTTAATGAGAAGATGATTTAGAATCATTTTCAAATTGAAAAATTACGTGAAATATTTGTCATGCTGAGCATGTCGAAGCATCTCAAATTATTAATTGTTTTGATTCAAACAATTAAACATATAATGAATAATTTATTAGTTAAATTTGCTCATTACCACATTTAAAAAAATTATCAAATTAGATATGGAAGCATACGTAAAATCAGATATACAAAATGGAATTGGTACAATTGAATTCTTTCACCCGCAAAGTAATTCAATGCCAGGTTCTCAATTAAGAAATTTAGCAACAGAAATTGAAAAATTAGGAAACGATGACGAAGTAAAAGTTATTGTTTTAAAAAGTGCTGGAGATAGAACATTCTGTGCTGGTGCATCTTTTGACGAATTAATTTCAATCAAAGATCGTGAAACTGGTCTAGAATTTTTCTCAGGATTTGCACATGTTATCAACGCAATTCGCAAAGCACCAAAATTTGTTTTAGCACGTATTCAAGGTAAAGCAGTCGGAGGTGGAGTTGGAATTGCTTCGGCAGCAGATTATACTTTTGCAACAGAATTTGCATCTGTAAAGTTATCAGAATTAGCAGTAGGTATCGGACCGTTTGTAGTTGGACCTGCTGTAGAACGTAAAGTTGGAAATTCTGCTTTTACACAAATTGCGATTAATGCAACTGAATTTCAGTCGGCTGAATGGGCTAAAGAAAAAGGTTTGTATGCAGAAGTTTATGCAAATTCAGTTGAAATGGATGAAGGCATCGATATTTTAGCTAAAAAATTAGCTAATTCAAATCCAGAAGCAATGAAACATTTGAAACGTGTTTCTTGGGAAGGAACAGAAAATTGGGATGAGTTATTAATCGAGCGTGCAAAAATTTCGGGTGAATTAGTTTTATCAGAATTTACGATTAACGCGATTAACAAATTCAAAGCAAAATAAGAATACAATATAGTTTATAAAAAAATCCACTTCAAAATGAAGTGGATTTTTTTTATAATTTAAAATACTCGTCTTTATAATATTTACTTTTCTTTACATATAAAATATCTTTTTCTGGATTGAGAATTAGATTGAAACGTTTAATCAAATCGCCACCCATAATATTTTTGTGTTGAATTTTTATTGTACTATCAAAAAATGACATTGGTACATTTTTGAATGTTTGATTTGCCAATTCGAAATTAGGTAAAATTGATTTTTTGGAAAGTATTACATTACCAGCAGCATCATTTAGTTTTGATTCTCCAATAATTTCAAATTTTTCTAATAATTTATTTTCTTTGGCAAAATCATCCGAAATCATCAATGCTCCAGAAAAACCTGTGTGAATCATAAACTCTGTTTCAATCGGTTTTTTGTCAATAAATGGAAAAGCTTTTATATACAGTGTTTCTTGAGAATATCTCGAATTTAATTTTGTATACTTTTTTAGTTTGGTAGGAGCTTTATCATAAACATATAATTTATTCTCATCAAAATTGATTTCTAAATATTTTCCTTCAAAAAATTTCAAACCAATTTTTCCATCACTCTCATGTCCAGATTGTTTGTCAATAAAAATTGGAATTTTGCTGAACTCTTCATTACCAAATTTAATCACATTGCTTTGACTCATTTTCATATCCGAATATCCAGCCCAAGATGTCACATTGTTTAAGGTATCAGAAATCGAAATAGATTTCATTTTTTTATACGAATCTTCAATAATTGTAATATAATCAGAGCCTGTATGTAACATCAATTGCACCGTATCTTTTTGATTGATAATAACTGGTACTAAAATATTGTTGTATTTTGTTAATCGAAATGGTATTTCTTTTACGATATTCTGCCCGAAAATTACAATTGAAATAATAGTAAAAAGTAACGAAAATATTATCTTTTTCATTTAGTTGTATAATTTCATTAAAAGTAAACTAATTTGTAGAAATGATTAATATGCTATAATTAAAAATATTCCTTTTAAATTTGTGGTATGGGAGTAGCTGAATTATTACTAAAACGCAAACAAGAATTGATTGAAAAGAATAAAACTGAAGGTTTAGCTTTTCGAGAAGAATATAAATTGAAAGAAGGTGTAACCGAAACTGAAAGCGGATTATTGTACGAAATAATCACATTGGGCGAAGGAGTGAAGCCAACTTTATCCGATACAGTTTTGTGTCATTATCATGGAACAAATATCAAAGGTGAAGTTTTTGATAGTTCGGTTCAACGTAAGAAGCCAGCCGCTTTTCCTTTGGAAAATGTAATAAAAGGATGGGCGGAAGGAGTACAATTAATGCCAGTTGGAAGTAAATTTAGATTTGTTGTAAAACCAGAAATTGGTTATAAAGATCGCGAAATTTCAAAAGAATTAGGACCATATTCTACCATGATCTTTGAAGTAGAGTTGATGGGGATTTTATAAAATATTAAAAAACAAAAACCTCCAAATTTTGGAGGTTTTTTTATGCTTAATTTTTTGCGTTATTGCGACGTTTTTTCTTTAAACGATTCGTTTGAACTAATTGTTTATGTTTTGGATCTTTTAATTTATCCACTAAAACTTGTAAATGATTTTCTTCTTTTTTTGCCTTTTTAGCCATTTTTCTTGGTTTTAAATTTGATTTAAATTAATCATTATTCCTCAAGTAGTCAAACTTATTTATTTAATTATAAAATATTTAACGTTTATTTTTTAGGTTTGTCACTCATATAAAAAATGATTTTTCCGCCATTAACAATATCAAAATGATTCAAATTAAAAGATGAAAAACTCTTTCCGTTCAACTCTATTTTATGGATGTAAACATTCTTCTTCGATTGATTTTTCACTTCAATTTCAAATTGTTTTCCATTCTCTAAATTCAATATAGCATGATCTACCAAAGGACTCCCAATTGCGTAATCTGTCGATCCTTGCTGAACAGGATAAAAACCTAAAGCACTAAAAATATACCATGCACTCATTTGTCCAGTATCATCATTTCCACCCAAACCATCAGGCGTTGGCTTGTATTGCATATCCAAAATCATTCTGATTTTTTCTTGTGTTTTCCACGCTTGTCCCGCCCAATTATACAAATACGCAACGTGGTGTGCCGGCTCATTTCCATGAACATAACCTCCAATTATTCCTTCACGCGTAATGTCTTCTGTTTCCGCAAAATATTCGTCAGGCAAATGCATCGTAAATAATTTGTCCAATTTTGCTCCAAACTTCTTTTTTCCACCCATTGCTTCAATTAATCCATTTGGATTTTGAGGAACAAAAAAGCTAAAATTCCACGAATTTCCTTCAATAAAACCTTGTCCATGTGTATTCAATGGATCAAATTCTTTCTTGAAACTTCCATCTGCTAATCGAGGACGCATAAATCCAATCGAAGTATCATAATTATTTTTCCAATTCTCAGAACGCTTCATAAATGTTTCATATACATCCATTCGATTCAATTTTTTTGCAGCTTGCGCAATCGACCAATCATCGAAAGCATATTCTAACGTATTCGAAATTGATGTACCATTTTTCTCAGCTGGAATATAACCTTTGTCGATATAATCGCCAATTCCTTCATAATCGCGCTTATTTGCCGTAACAATACACGCGTCCAAAGCAGCATTTGCATCTCCGTTATAAACACCTTTTACAATCGCATCTGCAACAACTGTAACAGAATGATAGCCACTCATACACCAGTTTTCGTTGGCATAATGCGACCAAATTGGCAACATTTTTATTGGATTTTGCTCATAATGTTTCATCATCGATTTTACCATATCATTGTTGCGTTTTGGTTGAATGATATTGAATAACGGATGCAATGCACGATAGGTATCCCAAAGAGAAAAAGTGGTGTAATTTGTAAAATCTTTAGCTTGATGAATTTCTTGATCCAAACCTTTGTACTGCCCATTCACATCCATATAAGTTGTTGGATTGATGAAGGTATGATACATCGCTGTATAGAAATTTATTTTATCATTTTCTGAAGCTTTAATCTGAATTCGATTCAATTCCTTGTTCCAATTTTCTTTTACTTCATTACGCACTTGTTCAAAATTCCAATGTGGAATTTCTGTTGTCAGATTTTCTAACGCATTGGTTTGACTGACTGGAGAAATCGCAAATTTGATTTTTACTTTTTCATCTTTTTCTGTATCAAAATCGAAATACATTTTGATCTTTTTCCCTTCGATTAATGGAAAATTCTGAGTTTCGTTCCATTTACGCCAAAAACCTTTGTAATCAACTTGTCCGTCTTCATTTTTTTGTCCATAATTTTTAAATGGTTTTGAAAAAGTCATCGCAAAATAAACCGTTCTATTTCTTGCCCAACCTCGTGTTTGTCTATAACCCGTAATCAATGTGTCATTCACCACGCGAACATACGTCCATGTATTTTTGTCATCATAATTATAAATTCCAGCATTCAAATCCAAAATAATATGTGAATCAATCGATTTTGGAAATGTATATTGATGAAAACCAACTCGAGTAGAAGCGGTCATTTCTGCCCAAATATTATAATCATCCAATTTGACTTTGTAATATCCAGTTTCGGCAGTTTCGTTTTGATGCGAAAATCGAGAACGATAACCGCTATCAGGATTTTGAGCAGTTCCGGGATTTAATTTTAATTTTCCAACGGTTGGCATAATTAAGAAATCACCCAAATCAGAATGTCCTGTTCCATTAAAATGTGTATGACTAAATCCTGTTATTGTTTTATCTTCAAAACGATAACCCGCACAATAATTATAAACTTTTGGATTGTATTTGTGATTGATAGCATAAGGAATAGAATCCGTTTCAGGGCTTAATTGAACAGCGCCAAAGGGAACAGTTGCACCAGGGAAAGTATGTCCCATTTTTTCTGTTCCAATCATGGGATTGACATATTTTACTAAATTCTGTTGCTGCGCAAAAGCAAGAGAATTGAGTGAAAGTAGAGCGATTACTAATTTTGTTTGCATCGATTTTTAAGTATTAATTTGAATAAAGTTAAACAAATCGAGCATAAAAAAAGGAAAGCTTTTTAACTTTCCTTTCGAATCTTTATTTATTATAAAATCATTTCGGGAATTTCTCCTTCAATAATTAATTTTCCTTCAGTTGCATTTTTGATATCTTCCACAGAAATTCCTGGTGCTCGCTCTAATAATTTGAAACCACCTTCTGGTAAAACTTCTAAAACAGCTAATTCAGTAACAATTTTTTTGACACATTTTATTCCTGTTAAAGGAAGTGTACATTCTTTTAGAAGTTTAGATTCTCCTGCTTTGTTCACATGTTGCATCGCTACAATAATATTATCAGCCGAAGCCACTAAATCCATTGCACCGCCCATTCCTTTTACCATTTTTCCAGGAATTTTCCAGTTGGCAATGTCTCCATTCTCCGAAACTTCCATTGCGCCTAAAATAGTTAAATTAATTTTTCGGGCTCTAATCATTCCAAAACTCATTGCCGAATCAAAGAAAGCTGATCCGGGCAAAGTGGTGATTGTTTGTTTACCAGCATTAATAAAATCAGGATCTTCTTCACCATCAATAGGAAAAGGTCCCATTCCCAATAAACCATTCTCAGATTGTAAAACAACGTTTACATTTTCAGGAATATAATTAGCAACCAATGTCGGAATTCCGATTCCTAAATTTACATAATATCCGTCTTTTACCTCTTTTGCAATTCGTTTTGCAATTCCATTTTTATCTAACATTGCTTTTATGGTTTTGGTTGAACAGTTCTGTTTTCAATTCGTTTTTCGTATTTCGTACCTTGAATAATTCGATTGACATAAACGCCAGGCGTATGAATTTGATTTGGATCTAATTCTCCAATTTCTACCAATTCTTCCACTTCGGCAATCGTAATTTTTCCACACATAGCAGCTGGATGATTGAAATTTGCTGTTGCACCACGGAAAACTAAATTCCCCGCTGTATCACCTTTCCACGCTTTTACAATTGCAAAATCAGGCTCGAAAGCATATTCTAACAAATATTCTTTTTCGATTCCGTGAAAGGTAAATTTTCTGATTTCTTTTCCTTCAGCAACTTCAGTACCAACTCCTGCAGGAGTAAAAATTGCAGGCATTCCATAACCAGCAGCCATTAAACGAGTTGCTAAAGTTCCTTGTGGAATTAATTCTACTTCTAATTCTCCTGAAAGCATTTGACGCTCAAATTCAGCATTTTCTCCAACATAAGAAGAAATCATTTTTTTGATTTGTCGTCCTTGTAATAATAATCCTAAACCAAAATCGTCTACACCTGCATTGTTACTAATACACGTAAGGTTATTGATTTTTTTGTCTACCAATCCTTGAATCAAGTTTTCAGGAATTCCAGAAAGTCCAAAGCCTCCAACAGCAAGCGTCATTCCGCTTTCTACGCCTTGTAGCGCTTCTTCGATGCTGTTTACTTTTTTGTTTATCATTTTTGTTGTGTTTGATCAAATATAATTCTAATGTTAAAGATAAATAAAAACCATTCATATTTCAATTAACCTACAAAAATCTTAGGTTAACCTCTTAAATTTAGATAACAAAATATCGATATATACTTTTGTTTAGAAGATTATATGAGGACATGATAAAGTTGTGCAAGGCTGAGAATCGAAATTTATTTGAAAATAAATTTATTAGGATAAATGCTTTAAATGATACAAATCCGATTTTGGATTTTGCTTTTATTGATGATGTTGCGTTAAGCGGAATGGGTACTTATCAAAAAGTAATTAAAGAAAGTGGTTATATTATTTTAATGCCTTTATTGAATAATATTCGCTTGAATATGAATGGTTTTAATTGGAAAATTGAAGTCAATCAATCATTTGTTTATTACTTAGAAAAAGGAACTATAATAGAAATAGAAGGCGATTTGAGCCACGATTTTTCTTATTTCTATGCGTTATTCATCGTAAAAGAAAAACAGCAAATTGCTAAAATGATTGTTCCAATTGATTTGGATAGAGAGAATCGTTTAGAGAAAATAATCCGACATGATTTGTTTAATGTTTTTTTAGGAAAATTTGACTTGAGAAAAGAATCTGAATTACCATTCAAAAGAAACGAAAGAAGTTGGTTAATCATTTCTTTGACAGGTATTTTTGAAGTTCACAATCGTTTAATAGAATCAAGAGATTTATTACAAATAAGATCTGATGAGAATGTTGAATTTGAATCGTTGAGCGAAAATTCTTTGTTAATGGTAATTGATTACTAATGTTAAAAATACTTAACAAAATGGAAAGAAAAGATTTTATAAAAAATAGTTTAGGATTATTAGGAGCAAGTTTAATTGTTCCAAAAGTGTTGATGAGTTGCAAAGATTCTACTGTTGTAAATGATTGTGAAGTATGGGCCTCTGAAACAGAAGGTCCATTTCCTACAAAAAAGCCAGAAGATTTTTTATCAAAAAATATAAAAGGCGATCGAACAGGAGTAGAGGCGACAATCAAAATTAATGTAACCAATGTTGATGAAAGCTGTCAACCTTTAATAGGCGCGATTGTTGATATTTGGCATTGTGATAAAGATGGAAATTATTCGCAATATGGCGGAATACGAATGCAACCAACCGATTATAAATCGTATAAATTTTTGAGAGGTAGACAAGTAACCGATGAAAATGGAAATGTTGAATTTAATTCTATTTTCCCAGGTTGGTACGAAAGTCGCGCAACGCATATCCATGTTCATATTTACGATCAAAAAGGAAAATCATTAAAAGTGACTCAAATCGCTTTTCCAGAAGGTGAAAATTCTGTTGTAGAAATTGTAAATTCAGCCAAAGAATATGGTTATACAAAAGGTTTGAATGGCTATACGTACAATGAGAATGACAATGTTTTTACAGATGATACAGACGGAAATCAATTGGCAAAAGTGAGCGGAAGTTTAGAAAAAGGATATACAATTGAGGCAGATATTGTAATTTCTACAGAAAATATAGAGAAAGCAAAAGAGCCGACGGGCGGAGGGCCAGGAATTCCTCCACCTCCAGATGGAATGCCTCCTTTTGATAGAAAACCAAAAGATGAAAACAATTAAAAAAGTTCAGTTTGCTTATCGTTTAGTGATTGATGCTTCGACAACGTCAATTTGGGAGAAATATGTTTTTCATGCGACGTACAAAGAGTATTATTTGCAAGAGCAACTTTTTCAACAAGAAATGCATAAAGTAGAAACTTTTCGAGAATTGTTGCGCCAAAATAAAAAAGCAGAGCAATTGCATTATTTGGTAGGAATGGCGACTATTCCGTATATCGAACAATTGGAAGGAAATTTGTATCAAATCACAGATAATTTGAACAAAATCTACCTTAATTTTGTAGATTTCGAGTTGGATGTTATAAATTCTTCTAATCAAAATCACGCAAATCACAAGGTTGCGCTTACGTTTTATACCAAATAATATTTTTATTTTGGAGAGGTTAACAATCATTATTTAATTTCTTTGGATGAAGAGTTAAATGAAAATATAAAAACGTTGATGATTCCAAATAGACAACATTTTTCTATTGTTTCAATTGAATTACAAGATGAATAAAGTAAAAATTACAAAGAGAGAAATCGTTATTTTCAGTATAGTTTCAATTATTTTTCTGTTGATTCCATTTATTGCTGCGCCAAATTTTTCGAGCGATCAATATATTTTCAAAACAGGTTTTTTCAAGCGAATGCTTTTTGAAAATATCTTATTGTTAGTGTTCTTTTTGGTGAATTATTTCGTGTTAATTCCAAAATTATATTTTCAGAAACGTTATTTTTTCTACATCGTTATTCTCATCATTTTCTTTTTTGTGGTGTATAAAGTTCCAGAATTTGCGTTTCATTTTAACAAAGTTCCACCAAAAATTCCGCCTTTTAATCGTTTTGAGTCTCGAAAACCGCCTCGTAATTTTATGATGTGGAGCCCGAAAATTATTATGTTTTCGATGATGGCGATTGTTTCGCTTTTTATTCGACAAAATAAACGTTTTCAGGAAATGAAAAATGAAAAACAATTGTCTGAAATTGCTTATTTAAGAGCACAAATCAATCCACATTTTTTGTTCAATACGTTGAATAATATTTATGCTTTAACGCTTCAAAAGTCAGATTCTGCTTCGGATGCGGTGATGAAATTATCCAAAATGATGCGATTTGTAGTTTCAGATTCTTCCAAAGATTTTGTGCCTTTGCAACAAGATTTAGATTATATAAAGAATTATATTGAGTTGCAAAAATTGAGATTAACGAACAAAGAATCTGTTATTTTTGAGGTCGAAGGAAATTCTGCAGATTTAAGAATTTCGCCATTAATTTTAATTAATTTTATCGAAAATGCATTTAAATATGGTGTGATTGATGAAGCTTCGGAACCTGTCATTATTTCGATAAAAGTTGAGCAACAAACACTATTTTTGAACGTAGAAAATACCATTTCGAAAGAGGTAACTCCTGAAACTGAAAAAAGTGAAATTGGTTTGAAGAATACGAAAAAGAGGTTAGATTATTTTTATACAAATCATTATAAATTAACTATTCATAATGATTTATCTAAATTTATTGTTGAACTAAAAATTTTCTTGAATGATTAAAGTAATTGCGATAGATGACGAGCCTTTAGCATTAATGGTAATCGAAAATTATTGTTCGAGAAATGAACATGTCGAGTTAGTGAAAACATTCTCAAATTTGAAAGATGCACAGAAATATATCAATCAATTTCCAATCGATTTGATGTTTTTGGATATTCAGATTTCGCGTACGAATGGAATGGAATTTTACAAAAATTTAGAAAAGAAAATTCCTGTTATTTTTACTACGGCTTTTGCAGAATATGCGGTTGATGGTTTTAATGTTGCGGCGATAGATTATTTGTTGAAACCGATAGATTACGATAGATTTGAAGAAGCAGTGAATAAAGCGGTGCTGATTTTGGTGGATAAAAAACTGAATGAAGACAAAGAGTTTTTGACAATTCGAGCTGATTATAAACTGAATAAAATTGCGTACGATGATATCGATTTTATTGAAGGTTTGGACGATTATGTAAAAATTCATCTCGCAAACGGAAAACGAATTACTGCTCGAATATCGATGAAATCTATCTTAGAAAAACTGCCCGATCAACTTTTTGTCCGAGTTCATCGATCTTATATCGTTTCGATAAAAAAAGTGAAATCAATTCAAAATAAAGTCTTATATTTGAAAGACGAAGAAATTCCGATTGGTGAAACGTATAAAAATGTCATTCTAGAATTTTTCAAAATTTAAGAGGTTAAGAAAATGGAAAAAAAAGTGATTAGTCGATTTATCGTAAACATTTTTTTTTCCAATTTTTTTTTAATTCTACTTTCTATCGTGCTCAATATAGAGACGAATATCAAAATTGGTTTACCGTTTAATTCAATTGCGTATTACGCTTTTATTAGCACCATTACCGTATTGTTTTATTTGTATGCCTACAGAATTCCAAAATCTTTAAAATCATCAAGTAATCCAAGAACTCAGTTTTACATTACTCATCGTAAATCTGTTTGTATTTATACCGCTATTTTAGCCGTAATCGCTTTAGTTTCTGGAATTATTTTAGCGATAAATTGTTTACCGAATTACGAAATATTAACTTGGAAATGGTTGGCTGTTTTATTTTTTACGACAGTTTTATCCTTTGGTTATTATGATTTAAAATTAGGAATTTCATTACGTAAAACGATGTTGTTAAAACCATTTTTAATTGGCTGGACTTGGGCGATTACAACCGTTTTTTTACCTGTTTTATTTTTGATGTTGAAGAATGAAACGCATTATGTCATTGATGCAAAATTCTATTTTCTATTTTCTCAAACCTTTATGTATTGCGTTGTGAATGCGATTTTGTTTGATTTGAAAGATTATGAAGATGATAGCAACCGAAATTTAAAAACCTTTGTTGTAAAATATGGTTATCATTTTACGTTAAACCGCATTATTTTACCCTTAATATTTCTAGGATTTTTGAGTTTTGTAATCTTCGGAATATGTTATGGATTACCACTTCACCGCATATTGTTTATGTTAATTCCGATTGTTTTTTTAGCTATTTTCGCCTTTAAACTCAATCGTCCAAAAGCCATTTTATATTATTTAATTGCGATTGATGGAATGATTTTGTTGAAAGCAATTTGTGGAATTTTAAGCGTAATTTTATTCGAATAATGAATTACAATTTTATTGCGCCATATTATCATTCGTTGAGCCAGTTGATTTTTTTAAATCGTCAACATCAAGCTCATTTTGTGATTTTAAAATATTTGAAAAAGAATGATAAAATCTTGTGGGTTGGAGGAGGAGCGGGAAAATTTATCGCTGAAATAGAAAAGTTAAATCTAAAATTGGATATAGATTATGTTGATTTTTCTTCGAAAATGATTGATTTAGCGAAAATAGAAAAAACGTCGAATTTAAATATAAATTTTATTGTTGCGGATATTTTTGATTTCGAAACGGATAAAAAATATGATGTGGTGATGACTACTTTTTTGTTTGATCATTTTAATCAATCCAAAGCAGAAGAATTATTTAGTCAATTAAATTCGTATTTGAAAGTAGGAGGTTTGTGGTTTTATGTTGATTTTGTACAAAATCAGAAAGGTTGGCAAAAAAGTGTGACGAATGTGATGTTGAGCTTTTTTAGAATTGTTATTGGTTTGGATATTTCTCAATTGCCTAAAATGTATCAAAGTTTTCTACCCAATTTTAAAATCGTCGAACACAAATTCTTTTTCAAGAAATATATAGAAAGTATCGTTTATCAAAAGAAATAAAAAAAGCGATTCAATTTATTGAATCGCTTTTATTTTACATATAATCGGTGTCTAATTTACCTTTTTTGAACTGAATGATATTCATTTTATTCATTGCCCAAATGCATGGATACATTGGATCGAATTCCCATTTCTTAACTGCGAAATTAGGACGTCCGCCAAATTTATGGTGATTGTTATGTAAACATTCTCCCCACATTAACCAGTCAATCGGCATCAAGTTTGTCGAAGTATCTCCAACATCGTAATTACGGTAACCTAATTTGTGTGAAAACCAGTTGATGATTACACCATGTAGTGGGCTCATCAAAACTTGCATCGGAATGAATACAAAATACGTCCAAAGTGGAGCGTCAACAGCAACATAAATTAATATGTAAATGATTACCCAAGCTAAACGTACAGCATTATTTCCAGCAAATCTATCCCAAGAACGCCAAGAAGGAACACCTTTTTTGAATTTTTCTAAAACTTGTGTTTTATCGTGGTCAATTTCGTTGTAAACAATACGAGTTCTCCACATCATCGCAAAGAAATTTGGATCATATTGTGGCGAATGTGGATCCTTTTCTGTGTCTGCATACGCGTGGTGATGTCTGTGCATAACCCCGTATGTATAGGGACTTAGATAAGATGAACCTTGAAAAATCCACGCTAAAACGTGAAATATTTTTTCCCAAGCTCTTGACATCGTAAACATTGCATGTGATGCATATCGGTGATGAAAAAAAGTTTGGAAAAATAAAGAAGCATACCAATGTATAACAAAGATAATGATTACTGCTGTCATTACTAATTTTAAATTTTTACAAATATAATCGCTAGGATTGTGAATTCCACTAATTAAAATCATAGAACTCATAAAATTATTGATTATTTATAATGAAAAAATTTAATTTTTAATAGACTTTAATCAAATAAATTATCCATTTGTTAGTAAGGTTTTTACGTGTAAATATTTAATACTAAATGCATTGATTAAATAAATGTTAAAGTTACACACCTAAATAAGCAATTATTTCTCTTGCAATTGCTGCACCAGCTCTATTTGCACCCATTGAATGGGCAAGCCTTCTCTCACACGTTTATCTACAATTGCTACGGCTTCTTGCCCTAATTCTTCGGTGAATTTGTTATCTCTAAAATCGAGTGATCTTCTTTTTACCTATGTTGCATCGGTAGCTTTTGAGATTTCGTCTAATAATTGAACGACTTCCAATCACAACGATATCAACTTTGTAAAATAGTTCTGAATGATTCATTTTATAAAGCTAATTAAAAGTATTTGTAAAGTCATGTGAAGAAATCGTTTTATTTGGTTTTCTTCTGAATGCGATATGTAAATAGTGAAACTTTACATCCCCAAAGTTTTAGAATTTGAATTGCTTGTAAATGATTATCTTTTTCTTTTACAATTAATTGATCGGTAAATGAAGATATAAATTGAGCCCAATAATTGTGTTTAGCATCATTCAATAAAAAGTAGAAACCAGCATCTCCAAATTGTTTTCCGCTCGAATCTAAAATCAATTCATTCTCATGACTGACTCTAGGACTCATAATAACTGTTGCATTGCCTTTTGGTAAAGGAAAAACAGCTTTGATACAGGTTTTGCCAGAAGGAAGTGTACACGTCCCGTAAATTCCCGAATAAATAACTTTACCCGAAGTTTTGAATTTTCTCAACCAAATGGTATAAATAATTTCGTTGTTTTGCGGATGATTTAGTGTGATAATTTCACTTACTAAATCTTCAGATTGCGCGATATTTTTTGTCGGAATATTTAATTGATTAATTCGCTGACTAAATAATCGGTTGACCAAATAACCAAAAAATGAAAAATAAGGATTCCATTTTACATTGAATTCTAAATCATAATTTGCTGTAGATTCATAAAAATCGATCACTTTTTTTGGTAGAATTTCAAGTTGATTATCAGTGAAATTCAATTCATGAATAGATCTTAATAATCCTTTTGAAGTTGAATTTCGAGTGACAATTAAATTTTCATTTTTTGCTAATTGATAAATAAACTCTTCGCCAATTCCGTTCAATTCTCCGAAAGGAGCAATCAACCACGGATAATCTGTAGGATTAATTTTTCTTCCCCAAAGAATCACCCATTGTTGCGTAAACCAATCCTGAAATTTTTGCATTGTAAAAGCTAAATTCATCTAAATATTTTCTTTTTTTGGAAGAAAAGATTCGCAATTATTCCATTGTCCATGTTCAGAAATTGGTTTAAACCGGAGAGTTGTAAATTCAAAATGAAAATCCTTTCGATTACGCTCTTTCATTGCGTTAGCGTGTCTTTTTGGATCAGATATTTTGCTATGTCCATTTACCATATTTGTCATTTCTAATTGAGATTTCCAGATCGAAAATGTCGAAATAATATTGGGATATCGAATAGAAGCCAAAGAAAGTGTTGTGCCTTTGTGATCACGAACTAATTTCTCGACTAGTCTTCCCCAGCGCAGAAAACGAGGAATTTCTGTGTATTTCATTCGCGCAATTGTTACCGCAACAACAGGCTCATTTGTCATATTTACCTCGATATTTTTTGTCGGAATTTGAAAACCAGAAATATTTCCCCATTGTCTCAAAAAATCTAATCGAACATGCCAGCCTTTCGTCAAAAGTTTTCCGTATGAATTGGATTTTAGAAAATTTTCGAGTGATTTTTCATCTTCCCATTGTGCAAATACAATAATAGTTTGATTGAAAATCCTTGTTTTCGAAAAAATGGGCGAACCTAATTTCATTGTGGACATCGTTTCGGAATGTTTCAAACCATTTATTTTATTTGTTTTCAAAGGAAAAAACATCAATTTAAAAGCTTGAAAATAGCTAAGCTTTGCGATATGATACGAGAAAATATTCATCTATGCAAAATACTATTTTAAAAATGAAAAGATGAAGTTGTCATTAAATATTTTGAAAGGAATTTCAAGAAAATTAAATATCAATATATAATGTTCTCTTTACTTAGTTGAGGTAGTTTTCATATTTAATCACTGTTTATAAAAAGATGAAATAATTAGAAACTTCTAATTTGATTGACAATAATTTGTACTGAGCTAAAGTACAAATAGAAACTTGTTCAAGTCATGGTCCTACTTACTATATCATAGGCACTAATCTGTTATTTCCAATTTAAAGTTAATAAAGAGAGGTTCTGTGAATAGAAATTTATGTTATCTCTCTTTTAATTTGTCTAAAATTCTATTTAATCTAAAAAAAATAATAATTCAGGATAATTATATTTTATTCAATATTAATTATACCCGTTGTGCATTTTAAATAATTTGGGTTTTTAGATTATGAATATTTCGATTAAAGTATGTTGTATTAATATACTGAACCACAGTAAGAGCAGTCATTTTAGCTAA